>CAZPTO010000015.1:11194-17996 GCA_964589155.1 uncultured Bacteroidaceae bacterium
ATGTTCCTGGGGATCATCCAGACCGGGATCATGCTGTACCTGTTTTCATTGTTCGTAGCTATTCCTGAGCTATCACAGGCGTTGGGAGGAGAGACCGCATCGTTCCATATCGGATTGATCGCATTTACCATCTTATATGCGCCACTTTCGATGTTGCTGGGCATTTTTACAAGCATGTTTTCCCGGAGAAATGAATACCAGGCAGATGCCTATGCTGCGGAACATTATGCCGCTCCCGCCCTCGTCAGCGGACTGAAGAAATTGAGCAAAAACAGTTTGAGTAACCTGACACCCCATCCGCTGTACGTCTTCTTTCATTACTCGCATCCACCGCTGCTGCAGCGGATCAGGAAGTTGCAGGACAGGGCAGGACAGGGCAGGACTACTCAAAATATAGTTTGACATGACAGTTTCAATCGTAACCATCGGCGATGAGATCCTGATCGGGCAGATCACCGATACCAACGCAGTATGGATCGCAAAAACAATGACCACCCTCGGTATGCATGTGCACGAAATGGTGAGCATATCCGATACCCCGAAGCATATAACCCGCACACTGGACCGGCTGATTGGCAGTTCCGACCTGGTGATGATGACCGGCGGACTGGGACCAACAAAGGATGATCTCACAAAACAGACACTCAATGATTATTTCGGCGGTACACTGGTGGTTGATGAGCAGGTACTCGCCACGATTACTGAATTCTTCAATAAACGCGGTCGTACCATGATCGATTCAAACCGTCGCCAGGCCGAGGTGCCGGATGCTTGCAAAGCTCTCCCGAACGATCATGGAACGGCACCAGGTATGTGGTTTGAGAAGGACCGCACGATAGTTGTTTCCATGCCTGGCGTTCCCTATGAGATGAAGCCGATGGTCACCAACAAAGTTATTCCCGCGCTGAAATCAAAGCTTGAGATCCCGACACTGGTGCACCGGACCATTATGACCCATGCGGTTCCTGAATCATACCTTGCCGAGATGATCAGTGATTGGGAAAACAATTTGCCCGAATGCATCAAACTGGCCTACCTTCCACGGCCCGGAATTGTCCGCCTGAGGCTGACTGTTACAGGTAAATGTGCTGAAAAGGCCAATGAACTTCTGGATGAGCAAACCGCACTATTGAAAGACAGGATCGGGGACCACATTTTCGGGTATGATGACCTGCCTATTGAGCAGGTCCTCGGAGCGTTGCTTAAGAAAAAGGGATGTACCGTTTCCGCTGCAGAAAGTTGTACAGGCGGAAATATTGCGCGGTTGATCACCCGGATACCAGGAAGTTCCGCCTATTTTAATGGCACCCTGGTGGCCTACAGCAATGCAGTTAAAACTGCAACCCTCGGTGTGGGGGAGGAGCTGATCGAAACACATGGTGCCGTGAGCAGGGAGGTGGTGGAATCCATGGCAAAAGGTGCACTGCGAACCCTGGGCAGTGATGTCGCCATGGCCACCTCGGGGATCGCTGGTCCGGATGGCGGAACCGAGGAGAAACCGGTTGGGCTCGTCTGGATCGCGGTGGCTTCCGCAGACCGGGTCTACAGCAAAGCATACCGCTTTGGCGGCCACCGGGAACTGGTGATCGAGCAGTCGAGTATCATGGCGATCGGATTGCTTTTAAAGTTATTAAATGACAGGTTGCCGGAACCGGGACAAAGCTGACGGAATCCTTACCGGATCCGGGCACTGGTTCTCAGCGAAATCCGGGCATAGTTCTGCAATAGATTCCAGGCAAGGCTGATTATCCTTATGATCAACACATTCAGAAATTTAACCTGTTTATATCAATGTTAATAACTGCGATATTTTTTAATTCAAAAGTTTGAATTTTTGAAATAAAATGACGTACTTTGCGCCTCGCTAGTGAAAATGTAAAGAAATCTAATAGAACAATGGCTAGAGTTTGTCAGATCACAGGAAAAAAAGTAGTAGCCGGGAACAACGTTTCCCACTCAAAGAAAAGGACAAGACGCAAGTTCTATCCGAACTTATTTGATAAAAAATTCTACCTTGCAGAGGAGGATCGCACCATCACGTTAAGAGTTTCTGCGCAGGGGATCAGGAAGATCAGTAAGAAAGGATTGAAAGTTTGTCTTGATGAAGCAAAGGAAAAAGGCTACATAGCTAGTTATTAATAATAATATTTAATTAAAATGGCTAAGAAAGGTAAAGGGAACAGGGTCCAGGTAATTCTTGAGTGCACAGAGCACAAGGACAGCGGTATGCCCGGAACATCCCGTTATATCACTACCAAGAACAGGAAGAATACTCCCGACAGGATGGAGCAGAAAAAGTATAACCCGATCCTCAAGAAAGTTACGGTTCACAGAGAGATCAAATAAAATATTGAATTATGGCAAAGAAAGTAGTTGCATCATTACAAAAAGGAGAAGGAAGAGTCTTTACCAAGTGTGTTAAAATGGTCAAGTCACCCAAGACCGGATCATACATGTTTGAAGAAGAGGTTGTACATAACGACCACATCAAGGATTTCTTCGCCCAGTAAACCCAGGAGCAAATACCATAAGAATATTGAAAGCTTTCTTTAACGGGAAAGCTTTTTTTATATTTAACACCTGTTTTAACCAAGAGAATGGGAATTTTTTCAACAGATAAGAAAAAGAACCTTGACAAAGGACTGGAAAAGACCCGCGAGAATGTTTTTAAAAAACTCTCCAGGGCGGTTGTGGGAAAATCACGTGTCGATGATGAAGTGCTGGACAACCTGGAGGAGGCGCTCATTACCTCCGATGTGGGTGTGGATACCACCCTGCGCATCATTGAACGGGTCGAAGAAAGGGTTTCAAAAGATAAATACCTTAATACCAGTGAGCTAAATGTTATATTAAGAGAAGAGATCATCGATCTCCTGGCAGAAAACAACCAGGATAATATCGCTGATTTCAGTGCACCTCTTCCTGCAAAACCTTACGTGATCATGGTGGTTGGTGTGAACGGGGTGGGGAAGACCACTACGATTGGAAAACTGGCGCACCATTTTAAGAAATCGGGTAAAAAGGTGATCCTGGGAGCCGCGGATACATTCAGGGCTGCAGCAGTGGAGCAGATCAGCATCTGGGCGGAGCGTGTGGATGTGGAATTGATCAAACAGAAGATGGGATCGGATCCGGCTTCCGTTGCATACGACACGGTTGCTTCGGCGGCATCGAAAGATGCAGATGTCGTGATTATTGATACGGCTGGCAGATTGCATAACAAAGCCAACCTGATGAATGAACTCAGCAAGATCAAGCGGGTCATGCAAAAAGTAATTCCTGATGCACCCCATGAGATCCTGTTGATCCTTGATGGCTCCACAGGTCAGAATGCATTCGAGCAGGCACGTCAGTTCACAGCCGCCACGGAAGTGAATGCACTGGCCCTTACCAAACTGGACGGCACGGCCAAGGGCGGAGTGGTCCTGGGCATTTCGGACCAGTTTAAAATCCCGGTGAAGTATATCGGTATCGGTGAGAAGATGGAAGACCTGCAGGTGTTCAACCGCGAAGCGTTTGTGGATACATTGTTCGGAGCATAACGCTTTCAACAAGACCATTGTAAGGCCGACTGTCCATAAATCCCGACAGCAAACTTTGTATCCCAAGTTATTGAGGGAACACATTTTGTCACTGAAGGAGAAAAGAAAGCATGACCATTAATATCATCACGCTTGGCTGTTCAAAGAATCTTGTGGATTCTGAATACCTGCTGCGCCAGTTTTATACCAGTGGACACGAGGTATTTCATGATGCAACGGAAGTGGCCGCTGATGTGGTGATATTGAATACCTGCGGCTTCATCCTGGACGCAAAAGAGGAATCCATTCAGACGATTCTCCAGTATGTGGATCTCAAAAAAAGGGGAGTGGTACACAAAGTCCTGGTAATGGGCTGTTTGAGTGAAAGGTACCGTAATGACCTGGAGCAGTTGATGCCAGAGGTGGATGGATTCTTTGGTGTATGGGATCATGCTGCTATTGTAAAGGCAGTGGGTGCTGAATATTACCCGTTGCTTGCCAACGACCGGCTTACCACAACGCCTGCACATTATGCCTTTCTTAAAATTTCCGAAGGATGTAACCGCAGATGCTCTTTTTGCGCCATTCCCGGAATCCGCGGCAACCAGCGTTCCCGCAGTATCGAAGATCTTATGGATGAGGCTGGGAACCTGCTGGGCAGAGGTGCCAGGGAACTCATCCTGATCGCGCAGGACCTGACCAATTATGGTGTTGATCTGTCAGGCAGGCGGGAGCTGCCCCGGTTGCTGAAAAAGTTAGCCGTGCTTGAGGGCGCGGAATGGATCCGGCTGCATTATGCCTACCCCACAGGTTTCCCGGAGGAAGTGATCGACCTGATGGCTTTCACTCCGAACATTTGCAACTACCTTGATATTCCGATTCAGCATATTAATGACCGGGTGCTGAGTTCCATGAATCGGGGCCATGACCGCAACAAGCTGGAGCAACTGCTCTATGCACTGCGTGAGCGCGTTCCCGGCGTTGCCATACGCACGACGCTATTAACAGGGTATCCCGGGGAGACGGAAGAGGAGTTCATGGAATTGGTTGATTTTATTAAAACATTCCGCTTCGACAGGCTTGGTGTTTTTCCTTATTCACATGAAGATGACACCCCTGCGGCTGTCCTGAAGGATGATATTCCTGACAAAGTGAAGCAGGAACGGGTGGCACATATCATGTCGCTGCAGCAGGAAATCTCCCTGGAGCTCAATACTGAAAAAGTCGGAAAGCACTACCGTGTACTGATTGATTCAGAAGAGGCGGAATACTACATCGGGCGAACGGAGTATGATGCTCCGGAGGTAGACAATGAAGTACTCATCAGCAAGCATGCGCATGCGGAAGTCGGATCCTTTGCCGTTGTGAAGATTACCGGTGCCGATGCGTTCGACCTGTACGCTGAGATCACCAGGTAACAATCAGGCCTTTAACATCCTGTCTATTTCTATTTCTTTTGCTGCTTCTGACTTCCCCCGGCACTCGGCTTGCTGCTCCCGGGATCACTGGTACCCGGCTTACCGGTACCAGGCAGCTCATCTGCTATGCCGGTTTTGCCATTGTCCGGGGATTTGGGAAGCCCTTTTTTCGGCTCCGGCAGTTCGCCTGTCCGCACGATATCAACAATAATCTTTTCTTCCTTTTTATCAAAATCCACTACCATTTTATCGCCTTCGGCAATGGATGATTTGATTATTGCCTCTGCCATCGGGTCTTCCAGGTATTTTTGGATGGCCCGTTTCAGCGGACGTGCACCAAACTGGATGTCATAGCCCTTTTCGAGCACAAAATCCTTAGCTGCATCTGAGAGGCTGATCAGGTAACCGAGCGTATTGACCCTGTCATATAATCCTTTCAACTCAATATCAATGATCTTGTGAATATCTTCGCGCGTTAGTGTATTAAACAGCACCACATCATCGATCCTGTTCAGGAATTCCGGAGCAAAGGCCCGCTTCAGTGCCTTCTGAATCACGCTTTTCGTATGCTCATTGACAGAGCTTTGTCTTGCCTTGGTAGCAAAACCAACACCCTGTCCGAAATCTTTCAGTTCGCGTGAACCGATATTGGAGGTCATGATCACGATTGTGTTTCTGAAGTCGACCTTTCTGCCCAGACCGTCGGTCAGGTGTCCTTCATCGAGCACCTGGAGCAGGATATTGAATACATCCGGGTGCGCCTTCTCAATCTCGTCCAAGAGCACCACTGCATAGGGTTTTCTCCTGACCTTTTCGGTCAGCTGACCACCCTCTTCGTATCCCACATATCCCGGAGGTGCTCCCATCAGTCGTGAAACGGAAAACTTCTCCATGTATTCGCTCATGTCGAGACGTATCAGGTTGTCCACGGAGTCGAACAGGTACTTGGCAAGAATCTTGGCAAGTTGCGTTTTACCCACACCGGTCGGACCGAGAAATACAAATGTACCGATCGGCTTATTCGGATCCTTAAGTCCGGCACGGTTTCGCTGAATCGATTTCACAACCTTATCGATGGCTTCATCCTGTCCGATCACCCCACCGCGCATATCATCAGCCATATGAAGGAGCTTGGTTCCTTCTGCCTGGGCGATCCGCTGCACAGGCACACCGGTCATCATAGCGACCACTTCGGCCACCTTTTCCTCGTCAACGGTCTCCCTGTTCAGCGCCAACTCTTTTTCCCATTTACGTTTTTCGTTGTCCAGCAGTTCAAGCAGTTCCTTTTCACGATCGCGGAAGCTGGCAGCCTTCTCAAAATTCTGGTTTTTTACTGCCTGTATTTTTTCCTGCTTGGTCCGTTCCATCTGCTCTTCCAGTTGCACCACGCGTTCGGGGACAACAATGTTGGATATATGCACCCTTGAACCGGCCTCATCCAGGGCATCAATGGCTTTGTCGGGCAGGTGACGATCACTGATGTAGCGCTGTGTCAGCTTAACGCATGCCTCGATTGCTTCATCGGTGTAATTCACATTGTGGTGCTCTTCGTAACGTTCCTTGATATTGTTCAGGATGTCGATGGTCTCCTCCATGGAGGTGGGCTCCACGATCACCTTCTGGAAACGGCGTTCAAGTGCACCGTCTTTTTCGATGTGTTGCCTGTATTCGTCGAGCGTGGTTGCACCTATGCATTGTATCTCACCGCGTGCCAGTGCCGGTTTCAGCATGTTGGCTGCATCCAGTGAGCCGGTGGCTCCGCCGGCTCCGACGATGGTATGAATTTCGTCGATAAAAAGGATGATATTCGGATTTTTGTTCAGTTCATTCAGGATCGCTTTCATGCGCTCCTCGAACTGACCC
>CAZPTO010000016.1:0-17411 GCA_964589155.1 uncultured Bacteroidaceae bacterium
GCTGGAAAGATTTGCGGTTTTTGTTGACCGCCGGAACAAGAGAAAGCACTATCCCAAGGGTTGTCACCGTGAGAATGGCCGCTGTATCCTTGGTCTCTCCTTCAAACAGGAAAGTCATACCATATCCCGCTGCAAAAACGAGTACTGCAAATCCGAATGCTGTCAGCACACCCGGAAAATTCTGCCTGTTGAAGAACCCTGCATATGATTCAAATGCACTGACAGTCTGTTCAGCATCAAATCCGTTGTAATCGGATGTATGCTTATACGGTTTCAGATACAACCCGAAAAACCGCTTGGCTCCCGTGATCAGGAACAGCAGCACAATCGCACCGATGGCAAGATCTACAGTGTGCGTAAGGATATACAGGTCCTCATCCACGTTCAGTCCCCTTGCTATAGCTGCCAGATTGGGAGTTCCGCCGGTATAGACACCGATCAGCAATCCCCCGATCTTATGGGCTTCGGGAATACTGTCACGCAGAAGAAAATAACCCACAAACACCATGATCACTACTGAAACAACTCCGAGGATCAGTGACAGGAAAGTATACCTGGCCATTTTGATCCATTTCATGATGTTTTCGGAAAACAATACAAGAGGGATACCCAGCAGGATGGCAACACCCATCAGATCGCCCTGGAAACCGTTCATGGATGCGGGTACAAGGCCTATATTACCGATAACAAGTCCCCCGACATAACAAAAAACGATTACCCCGATCCGGTTGATGATGGTGTATTTACCGCTGAGCGCCAGCAAAAAGGCAGGGAATAAAAAGTAGAACAATACAATAATGACAGTCATTGCATGCTAGATTGGTTGGCCGGTAAATATAGGGAAAATCACTTAAACCGTTCAACGTCTTTTTCATCAAAGGGAATATCTTCTCCTACGGGAGGACAATCTTCGAAACTTTTCTCGTATTGCTGAATAGCCCTGAGGCTCATTCCCATGCTGGAGAATCCTCCATCGTGAAACAGGTTTTGCATGGTTACTTTCCTGGTAAGGTCTGAGAACAGGGTAACGCAATAATCGGCACATTCAGCCGCATCGGCATTGCCGAGCGGAGACATCCTGTCGGCAAAATCCTCCAGTTTATCAAACCCTGCGATCCCGCTTCCTGCTGTAGTCAGGGTCGGGGACTGGGAAACAGTATTGATACGGATCTTCTTCTCCCTGCCATAAATATACCCAAAGCTCCGGGCGATGGATTCCAAAATCGCCTTAGCATCCGCCATGTCGTTATATCCCACGAAGGTACGTTGGGCAGCGACATAGGTAAGGGCTACAACGGATGCCCATTCGTTCAGTGCATCTTTTTTTCGTGCAGTGCTTAACACCTTGTGCAGGGAAAATGCGGAAACATCCAGCGTCTTATGGTAATATTCGTATTTCAGTTCATCATATTCAATCCCTTTGCGGACATTGGGAGACATGCCGATGGAATGCAAAATAAAATCCAGTTTACCACCCAGGATCTCCATGGATTTTTCCACCAGGTGATCCAGGTCCTGCAGGTTGGTGGCATCCGCCGGGATGATCTCTGCGTTGCATTTTTCAGATAATTCATTCATGCTGCCCATGCGCATGGCAATGGGAGCATTTGTAAGCACAAAAGAAGCGCCCTCTTCGTGGGCTCTTTCAGCCACTTTCCATGCAATGGACTTGTCATTCAGGGCACCGAAGATGATTCCCTTTTTACCTTTCAAAAGATTGTATGCCATAGTTTATGCGTTATGAGTTGGATCAATTCAATACCTTAACAACTCAAGTCAAAATTTGTGCGAATCATATGAGTTTAAAAAGCCAGTCAGACCTTCAATAATTCCCGGGCATTGGAGAGTGCGGCATCCGTCAGACGCTCCCCTGAAAGCAGCTTCGCAATTTCAGTAATACGCTCATCCTCTGAAAGTTTTCTGATACGTGTAATGGTTGAATGCTGTTCCTCTTCCTTGAACACAAGGAAATGCTCTTCGCCCTGCGCCGCTACCTGGGGAAGCTGGGTAATGTCGATCACCTGGCGGCCTCCTGACATGCGTTTCATGATCGCTCCCATTTTTTCGGCAATCTCACCGCTGACCCCTGCATCGATCTCATCGAAGATCAATGTAGGCAAGCCTTTGAAATCGGAAAGCAGGCTCTTGATCGTCAGCATCAGCCGGGAAACTTCGCCCCCGGAAGCCACCTTCGCTATCTCTTCCGGAGGTGCCTGTTTGTTGGCAGAAAACAGGAACCGAATATCATTCATCCCGTTCCGGTCGGGGGTTGCTGTTTTATCCACCTTCACCCTGAACGAGGCATTGGGAATACCAAGCTGGCCGAGTTGGGCAGCAACCTGTTGCTCAATGAATTTACCGGTCTTCTCGCGTCCCGCGTGAAGTTTACCTGCCACCTCCACCAGCCGCTCCTTCAGTTGATCTGCCTCGGCCTGTAATTTTTTAAGGTTTTCATCAGAAAAGGTAATGGCTTTGATCTTTTCGTTCAGCGCATCCTGTAATTCCAGCAGTTCGCTGACATCCTTCATCCTGTGCTTTTGTAATAGGCTGTATATAAGATCAATACGATCCTTAAGCTCCTGCAATTGTTCCGGATTATAGAAAATATTTTCTGCCACGGTGGCCATTTCGGCAGCGATATCCTTCAATTCAATGTACACCGATTGGAGTCGTTCCGCGAATTCCCCTGAAGGGTTGTGGACCTCCCTGATCTTCTTTTGAAGTTGCAGCGCTTCATTCAGCAGGTGGAGCACCTGCCCTTCACCCGCAATCGCCTCCCCCGATGCGGAGAGGGAAAGTTTAATCTCCTCCGCATGCTCGAGCTGCTGCATCTCCTGCTCCAGTGTTTCCATTTCGCCCGGCTTCAGTTTTGCAGCGGTCAGCTCATCGTACTGAAACTGGTAGAAATCCAGCTCTCCGCTGATCTTTTCGATCTCTTCTTTTTGTGCACGGAGGGTAGCCATCGCTTTCATATACAGGTCGTAGATTTGGTGATACCTGTTCAGATCGTTATCATTTTCAGCAACATAATCCACCACGCTGAGCTGGTAGATGTGGTCGCTCAGCTGCAGGCTCTGGTGCTGTGAATGGATGTCCACCAACTGGTCGCCCAATTCTCTCAGGACCTGGAGGTTGACCGGAGTGTCATTGATAAAGGCGCGTGATTTTCCACCGGGCAGGATCTCCCTTCGTACAAAAGTATCCGTATCGAAATCCAGGTCGTACGCATCAAAAAACTCCTTATGGTGCCTGCCAATCCTGAACTGTCCTTCCACGATACATTTTGTATCCTTCTTTAAAAGGACAGAAGTATCGGCCCGCTGTCCCAGTATGAGGGAAAGTGCACCCATCAGTATTGATTTCCCGGCACCGGTTTCACCTGTAATGGTGATATACCCCGACCTGAACCCGATTTCCAGGTTCTCAATCAGTGCATAATTACGGATCTTCAGGTTGCTGATCATCAGAAATCTATTCCGGTATTATCCTGCAGGATAGCTTCGTATTTATTTCTATTGCTTTGATCTATTTCGCTCAGGATCGCGAAGACCCTGTTCTTCTCTTCAGGAACGGACTCTGAAAAAACCTTCACAAATTCATCAGCCTTGGCATCGAATACCAGCCGCAGCACGTGCATGTATGGATCCGGGCGGTCGCGGTACACTTCCTGCAACAGTTCCAATGACTTGGCGATCTCCGCTCTTCCTTCCGCAACCTTGGAATCCATCATATCGAGTCCGTGCCTGTGGTACCTGTAATAGAACTCACGTACAGGTGCGTATTCCGCATCGATCATATCCTTAATCAGCCAGTACCTGTTCTTATGAGACATGTCATCCACCGGTTTCCAACCCTTTTGGTTTGCATTCTGTGCATTGATCACGATCTTTTCTGCATTATTATAAAACGGTGTTCCGCCTTCAAATGAGAATGAGTCGTAGTCGAGTGCGATAATAAAATAGGCATAGAATGCCAATAACGAAGTCAGGTTCGAGGTATGTGAATTCAGGTCGAATTCCAGCGGTTCAAATTCGATGTACCGGAATTGAATATCATTATCCACGAAGTTGAACATGGTGGTATAGTAGTTCGTATTGAACACCGGTCGACGTGACTGTATTTGCAGGGTTCCCCGAAATTCATCGGCCGACAACTGCTCTGTGATGTTGAACATCAGGTTGCATTCGATACGCTCCTCGATCCCGTACACGTGATCGGTCCACACCCTGTTGTTCATAAATTCAAAGATCGCATTCTGCATGGTCTCGAACACCTGCTTGTTTGACCCTGCTATTTTCTGACTCACCACCTGCACGTTACATTTCAGTTCCTGTGCCTGGATTCCGCCGATGATCAGTAAAAGTGATAAGGTTAACAGTATTCTACGCATCATTCAATAAGTTAATGGTCTTTTCGAGAATATCTCGTGCGACTTCTCTCTTTTTTTTCAGATCAAATGCCTCGACCCTCCCCTTTTTGTCAATCATTGTGATCTTATTGGTCTCTGTACCGAACCCGGCTCCTTGATCTTCCAGTGAATTCAGCACGATCAGGTCCAGGTTTTTCCGCTTTATTTTCCCTTTCGCATGTTCCATGGCATCATGCGTTTCCAGGGCAAAACCAATAAACAGCTGATCCATTCTCTTTTCCGCTCCCAGTGTTGCAGCGATATCCGTGGTCGGTTTCAGTCTTATCACCAAATCCTCCTCCCCCTTTTTAACCTTTCGGTCTGCAACCATCTCCGGAGTAAAATCAGCTACTGCAGCAGAGAAAATTGCAATATCTGCGTTCGCTATCCGCGACGCACATGCTTCAAACATTTCCGCTGCCGAAGTGACGCGCACCAGTTGAATGTCGGGATGTACCGGCTGCATATTTGTGGGTCCGGATACCAGGACCACTTCAGCTCCGGCTTCGGCGAACGCATCCGCAATGGCATATCCCATTCTGCCCGAGGAATGGTTACCAATAAAACGAACGGGATCAATGGCTTCGTATGTAGGACCCGCTGTAACAAGGATTTTTTTATTCAGGACTTTTTTTTCCATCCGGCATCGCAGTGATATAGTGCATTATCTGTTCCGGCTCCTGCATCCTGCCGCGGCCTGAAAGTCCGCTCGCAAGATCGCCTTCAGCAGGTTCGATAATGTGGTTGCCATATGACCTGAGTATCTCCATGTTTCGTTGGGTGGATGGATGGGCATACATATCCATATCCATGGCGGGCGAGAGTATCACCGGGCACCTTGCTGACAGATAGGTGGTTACCACCAGGTTGTCGGCAATACCCCCGGCCATTTTGCCCATGGTAGTTGCTGTGACAGGGGCAATGATCATCAGGTCCGCTTTTACACCCATTTCCACGTGGCTGTTCCAGTCACCGCCTGCTTCATTAAAGAAGTCGGACAGGACTGATTTACCTGAAAGTGCTGCAAAAGTAACAGGTGTGACAAACTCCTTTGCGGTGGGAGTCATGAGCACCTGCACATCGGCACCCTCTTTTGTAAGAAGGCGCAACAGCAGCACTGCCTTATAGGCTGCAATGCTTCCGGTAACGGAAAGGATGATCTTTTTTCCGGAAAGCTTCATTGGCAGTTTTATTCAGCCGGTGGAATTTCTTCGTTGATCCTATGGTAGATATTGTCTTCATCCAGCTCCTGGAGTGCGATCAGGGCCGGCTTGGGCAATCGCTCAAAATACTTGGAAATTTCGATCTGCTCCGGATTCTCAAAAACCTCTTCCAGGTTGTCGGTATACGATGCAAATTCCTCCAGCTTCTGGTTGAGCTCCTGCTTCATCTCAACGCTGATCTGGTTGGCTCTTTTTGCTACCACCATGACTGATTCGTAGATATTTCCCGTTTTTTCATCGTTTGCCTTCAGGTCACGGGTAACAGTGGTCAGTGGTGCTTTTGTCTTCTTGTAATCCATATTAATTGTTTGTTGTATACGATTCTAATGTTTCCTGCGTGTTCCGGTACATGCGTTCTGCTTCTTTGTCGTACTTGCTCTCAGGAAATTCTGATTTAAATGACAGGTATTCGTCAACGGTGTATTGCAATCGTTCCTTCTTTTTACTTTCAACGCTGTTATCCGCCAGCAGGTAGCTCGATTTCAGGATCAGGTAGAGCAATTCTTCCCTGTACTGCGTATCAGGATACTCCTCCAGGCTGTTGCGTAGTGCAAGGATTGCTGACCTGTAATAGCCCAGGTCATAATAGAGTTTCGCACTGTTGTAAGATTTCTCAACGAGCTTGTCGCTCAGTTCTGCAATGAGCTCCTGTGCCTCCGGCACCTTGTCGGATGAAGGATACTTGGCGATATACATCCGCAATGCATTGATGGCTTTGTACGTTGCTTCCTGGTCAAGTGATGGCCTGGGAGACATCTGGTAGTAGCAAAAGGCTGTCATAAATTCTGCCTCTTCCAGGTATACACTATTTGCGTAGGTTGTAGCCAGTTCATTGAAATAATGCCCGGCCAGGATGTAGTCGCGTTGACCATAGTAACTCATTGCTTGATAATACTTTACAGTATCAGCCTTGGTGGTACCCCTGTAAATATTTGCCACCTGGTCGAGCAATGTGGCAGACTTTACATACTCTTCATCGTTGTAATACTCGATCGCCTTTTCATATTTAACCGGGTAATCCCTGCTCTTGAGTATTTTTTCATACTCTCCACAACCCACTAGTAACAATAAAGTTACCATCATCAATCCAACCGTGTACATCCCTGATTTTAACATGGCGCAAAAATACAATAAATGAATGAATAATTAAAACAAAACCAACCTTTAATAAGTTACACTGAACTTCCTCAAAATGAACGTTTTTTAAAAGACGTGCATTGGGGAAAAACAAAACTACAACATATAACGGTTAAAAACACTTCAAATTTCAGGCCAGATGTTAAAAATTGTCAAGTCATCAAAAATAGCTACATTTGCACCCATTATTAACCATTAAATAATTTGAGTAGTGGATATTTTCGAAAGAATTACTACCGACAGGGGCCCAATCGGGCAATATCAGAAAGCTGGGCATGGTTATTTTGCTTTTCCCAAGCTTGAAGGAGAGATTTCCGCGCATATGAAATTCCGCGGGAAAGAGGTATTGACATGGAGCCTTAACAATTACCTGGGACTTGGCAATCATCCGGAGGTCCGTAAGGCAGATGCAGATGCTGCTGCTGAATACGGCATGGCTTACCCAATGGGGGCCAGGATGATGTCTGGACAAACAAAAAAGCACGAAGAACTGGAAAAAGCCCTGGCTGATTTTGTTCAAAAGGAAGATTCCTTTCTGTTGAACTACGGCTACCAGGGCATGGCCTCGATCATCGACGCTGTCACCACGAGGAACGATGTGATTGTTTATGATTCTGAATCCCATGCCTGTATATTGGATGGTATGCGGATGTCACTCGCCAAACGATTTGTCTTCCCGCACAACAACATGGAAAATCTTGAAAAACAGCTGGAGCGTGCCACCAAGCGTGCCGAGCAGCAAGGTGGAGGTGTGCTGGTGATTACCGAAGGGGTATTTGGAATGGCTGGCGATCTGGGTAACCTGAAGGACATTGCGGCCTTTAAGGACAAATATAAATTCCGTCTGCTTGTGGATGATGCCCATGGTTTTGGGACCATGGGAGCTACCGGAATGGGATCCGGAGAACATTTTGGGGTACAGGATAAGATCGATCTTTACTTTTCTACATTTGCAAAATCAATGGCTGGGATTGGCGGATTTGTTGCCAGTCAGACCGAAGTCGTGGATTTCCTTCGCTATAATATGCGTTCACAGACCTTTGCCAAATCACTTCCGATGCCGATGGTTATTGGTGCCCTGAAACGCCTGGAGATGCTAAAGACCATGCCAGAGCTGAGGGAGAATCTCTGGAAGGTTGTCAACGCATTACAAACCGGACTGAAAGAGAATGGTTTTGACATTGGTGTAACCGAATCGCCTGTAACTCCGGTATACATGCACGGCGGGATTGTTGAAGCAACGAACCTCATCCTCGATCTGCGTGAAAATTACAATATTTTCTGCTCGATGGTGATCTACCCGGTGATTCCTAAAGGAGATATCCTGCTGCGCCTGATCCCGACGGCCATGCACACGGTGGATGATGTGGATGAGACCATTGCAGCGTTCAAGGAATGTCATGAAAAACTGAAAGCTGGTGAATACAAAACCGAGACTTTTCAAGATATCAGTAAGCTGAAGGTATAGCGTTAATCATACTAAATGTTAAATGGAGGGTATCTCGAAAGGGGTACCCTCTTTTCTTGGTAATTCCTCGTGAAGTGGTTGTTGCTGCGCAAAAATCCCAGTTCACTTCGAAAACACCAAGAAAAGAGGTGATCCAGCTGAGTTTAGGGGTGTCCCTTCATTACACGAACAGTACCGTCCCTGTTTCTCTCATATCACCGAGGTATCACCCGGCATCGAGTGCGTCCGCGCAGTCTGTTGATGTAGATGGTGCAGGTTGCTCCTTCCTATTCCAGCTCTCCGAGGTAGCGTTCGGCATCGAGTGCAGCCATGCAACCTGTACCTGCTGCCGTGACGGCCTGGCGGTACACTTTATCCTGCAGGTCACCAGATGCAAACACACCTGGAAGATTGGTCTTTGTAGATCCCGGCACGGTTTTCAGATATCCGGTTTCATCCATATCCAGGAAGTCTTTAAAAATCTCTGAATTCGGGGTATGACCGATGGCCAGGAAGAAGCCGTCGATCGGGATATTCACGATCTCCTCGTGCGCCTCGCCCTTATTTTTGTAGAGATCAACAGATTCCACCACCTTATCTCCTTTCAGTTCCTTGGTCTGGTGTTTCCAGAGTACTTCAATATTCTCTGTATTGAATACGCGTTTCTGCATTGCTTTAGATGCACGCAATTCATCACGTCTGACGATCATATATACTTTTTCGCATAATCCTGCAAGGTAGGTAGCTTCTTCAGCAGCAGTATCGCCACCGCCCACTACAGCCACAACCTTGTCCTTGAAAAAGAACCCGTCACAGGTAGCGCAAGCCGATACACCATTGCCTTTGAACTTTTCTTCAGATTCCAGCCCAAGATATTTTGCCGTGGCTCCTGTAGCGAGGATAACTGCATCAGCAGAGATCACCTTATCATTATCTATGGTCACCTTTTTCACTTTGCCGCTAAAATCCACGCCCGTTGCCATACCGAACCGAACATCCGTTCCAAATCGTGTCGCCTGTTTTTCCAGGTCGGACATCATAGCAGTTCCATCCACACCATCGGGGTAACCCGGAAAGTTATCCACTTCTGTGGTGGTAGTGAGCTGTCCTCCCATTTGCATACCGGTATACATGACCGGCTTGAGGTTTGCCCGTGCAGCATAGATTGCTGCAGTATATCCTGCCGGTCCGGACCCGAGGATCAGGCATTTTACATGTTCAGAGGGCTCCCCAGGTGTTGTGCTCTCAGCAGCCTTTGGAGCTGCGCTGTCCATTGATTTAAAAAGTTCCATGTTGAATATATTGTAAGTTTGATTATTGTATGACTTAGTTCTGACAGGCACATATGTTTACAAAATTAATACCAGCGAGTGTCTTGTCGCAGAAAAACACGAACCTTACGACAAAGTTACTGTATTTTTACTGCAGTGTGAGGAATATCACCGACAAAAAGGCAGGCACTTGCTGCTTCATCACTGTCATTTGTCACCCGGGTGCCAAAGTAGAGCAATTATAATATATATATATTAATAACTATTTTAATAAATTTTTATATAGTTATTTATATATATATTTCTTAGTTTGCATAAATGTTTGTATTTTTCCTGAAAGATATTTTTCATTAAAAAAAGACAATATGAAAACAGTGATAAAGCGATTGAGCGTGATTGCGACGTTCCTCATGATCGCCGGCACCCTCCAGGCAGCCCCTAAAGGGGATTATTATCAATTGCGGGTGTATCGTATAGTGAATGCAGACCAGGAAGCAGGCATGGACCAGTACCTGCAAAACGCTTATATTCCGGCGCTGAAGCGTGCAGGGATCGAAGATGTCGGTGTATTCAAAACCATTTCAGGAAAAAACAACGGGCAACACCTGATCGTGGTTTTCATTCCGTTCCGTTCAATGAAATCACTTGAACAGTTACAGGTGAAGCTGGAGAAAGACCAAAAATTCCAGGCAGCTGCAAAAGATTTCAGGGAAGCGCCTTATGACAAACCGCCCTATCAGCGATTGGAGATGACGCTTATGAAAGCTTTCAGTACTACGCCGGAATACCACAGGCCGGAACTGGCCACTCCCGGCTCAGAAAGAGTGTATGAATTAAGAAGTTACCAGAGTGCCACGGAAGAATTGCACAGGAGAAAAGTCAAAATGTTTGATGAGGGAGAATCAGAATTATTCATCCAGCTTGGCTTTGAACCGATGTTTTTCGCAAGCGTAATTGCAGGTGCAGATATGCCTAACCTTATGTACATGACCTGTCATGAGAACGAGGAAGCACAGGCCGCCAACTGGGCCTCTTTTCGTGATCACCCGGAATGGAAAAGGATGAAGGTCCTGGATGAATACCAGAATACGGTTTCACAAAGTGACAAATGGATGTTGTATCCGGCAGCATACTCTGATCTGTAAGATTTCCTGATCGCGCAGGTAAAAAATAAAAAGCATACCTCACTTTAGCATTTAAAAGGTTTCCGGAATCAACATAAATTACTAAATTCGCACCTGATTTTGTTCGGGGTGTAGCTCAGTCCGGTTTAGAGTACTCGTCTGGGGGGCGAGGGGTCGGAAGTTCGAATCTTCTCACCCCGACAAAACTTACAAGCCTGGTCTGCTATAAGCAGAGCCAGGCTTTTTTATTTTGATTCCGAGCCAAGCGCCAGCTTGAGTGAAGAACCAAAATAAAAAAGCCTGTTAGCGACCGCAGGGAGCGAAGGCTTGTAAGTTTTGCAACAACCCTATGGAAGATCACGACAGTAATCTTCGCCGAACGAGAGTGAGGATGGAAGATCACGACAGTAATCTTCTCCGAACGATAGTGAGGATGGAAGATCACGACAGTAATCTTCTCCAAACGAGAGTGAGGATGGAAGATCACGACAGTAATCTTCTCCGAACGATCAACACAAACTATGAACACTGCGCAACAACCCAGTTGAATGCTGACAGATTGGGAATTTGGCAAGAATACATTTATCTTTGAGATGAACTCATTTCTTTTTTACTATGAAATTCATCGTATTATCATGTTCCCTTTTACTCGCCGCAGCGCTCCTTTCAGCACAGGATACGACCTATTACTATGCTTCTGACTTTGGCATTACAAACCATATGGAAACGGCAAAATACCGCCGGGATGTCAACTACAGGTTTGCAGGCAGGAAAGAGATAATTACCTATCAACTTGAGCAGGGGGAATGGTTGCGTATCAGGAAAGATAAGATAATACCCAGGAACGATACCCTGCTGCTGATCAAACGAAAAACAGAAAGTTACTGGTCCGACAGGATTAAGCGCTCTTTTTACACTGCACAAAATGATCTCTGGTATTTCAGGGACAAAAAAGGAAAGAACCTGCTCATGGAGGGGACCGCCTCCAGCCTTGCACCTTTACACATCCAGGATACACTCAGGACATATTACGAAAAGAATCGGCTAAAGTCGGTTGCCATCTATAACGATAATCGGATGGTAAGCAATCAATACTGGCTTCCAACCGGAGAAAAATATTATGACAACCTGCATCAATTTGTCGACAAAGAACCAGAGCACAACCTGGGGAATGTTCATTTCAGGGCCTATATGCTCCAGGGCATCGAGCAATCAAAGATTGACCTGACCCAAATCAGTGACAAGGTGGTGATCGGCTGGGTAATAATGAAAGATGGCAGCACTACTGGCTTTCATACAATTTCAGGTGTGTACTCCCAGCTTAACAAGACCCTCATTCAACTCATTCAGCAAATGCCGGGCGAATGGCAACCAGCAATGTTGGATGGAAATCCGGTGCGGTATTATATGAAACTCCCATTCAACTTTTCCGCAGAAGTTGATTACATGGATAACCTGGAAATCCGCGGCGGAATATTGTTCTATGATTAACTATTACATGCAGGAGTTTGGAACAGTTACCTACTCACCGATCAGTTCCCTGATCCGCTCGATCTGCTTTTGTTTATTCACCTCCCTGAGGCTCTGCGCAGTTCGGGTAAAGTACTGGTGACCGGTAATGAATTTCACCTGAAGCTTGTTCCAGTCACTGAGTGTGCCAATCTTTTCCTGTTCTTTCAGTTCCTTATAAAGGGTATTGGAAACCGGGATCATATCACTCCTGCCCAGGTAATCGAGATCAGCATCGCAAATGATCTTCTCCAGCAGGTTTTTTGGCTTGGGTGGCATCCTGGTAGCCATAATCACTTCACAGATCTTATCGATTTGTTCCTTGTTGTATCCAAACCCAGGAAGCATTTCCCGTGCAAGCACAGTACCATGATATTCATGCTCATCATAGGCGATGGTATGACCGGCATCATGGAACAGGGCGGCCGTTTTCAGCACCAATATATCCTCATCACTGACCCCTTCGGCCCAGCCGATCAGCTCCACTTCGGTGACCACATCTACCGTATGCTTCACATTATGATAATACAGGTAATCGGGCAGCTCCTTCTCCAGCTTGTCCAGGATAATCTCCTGCAGATCCGTGAATTGGATCAACTTAAACTTTGTATCAAAATTCTTATTGGGTTCAACACCCGCTCCATCCCTGGAATACTCGTCTCGTATTCCCTGCACTTCAAACATCTCCAGATCTCCCTTATATTTAACCGGCAGTTTGCCGAAATATTCACAAATAAAAAACTCTTTGATCAGTTCATAGGTCATGACGGATATCAATATCTTTCCACTCGCACCAACGCCCTGTACGCGGTGGGCGATATTCACTGTGTCGCCCTTGATATCGTATGATACTTTTCTCTTTCCTGTAATCGCGGCGGTTACCGGACCTGTATGGATTCCAAGGCTCATATTCCACACCCTTGTTGCTTTCCCGCGCGTACGTTTTTCCAGGTAATTTTGCATTTCCAGAGCGGCCAGTCCCACTTCAACCGGATTGGTGATATTTTTCAGGGGGATACCTCCTGCAGCCATATACGTATCCCCTATCGTCTTGATCTTTTGTATCTTATATTTTTTCAGGATGGCATTGAATTCAAGCAACACTTCATCGAGCTGATCCATAAGCGCCCCTGATTCTGCATTTTCTGTAAGCTTATAAAATCCTTCGATGTTGGCGAACAAGACGGTCACCATCTTGAATTTCTGCACATTTGGCTTTTCAAGGGTGGAATCCGGTAGCCTTCCATCCTGCCGGGCCGACTTTTTAAGCTGCTCGTTCTGTTCTGTAAGGGTTTCGACGGCCGCATGGAGCTTTTCGTTCTTTTCGATCAGTTCCTGGTTCTGCCACACCAGTTTCTGAATACGCTTTAACAATTTATCATGCTCCTGACTCATATTTTCCTTGTCTCTAATCTACAACGGGATACGCCAAAGGCTTCAGCTTTAAAGGTAAAAATATTTTCCATTGCACATGACCCCGTCACCCATCGGAAATTTCATAAGTTATTCACGATAGGTGAAAATCCTACAACAATATACACGTGGATTTGTAATATTTATTGTTTACAACCTCTTATCTTTGAGATGTTATAGTTACAGAATCGAACCAATACGCAGGCATGCCCCGACGCCGGAGCATGTTCAAAATATTTATAACTGCTAAAAAAAATGCACAAATGAAATATTCGATGATCATACTTGCTGCGCTCATTATTTCGCAGACGGATCTTTCCGCGCAGCGCGGTGAGGAAACTTTCACAGTGATGTTTTACAACGTCGAGAACCTTTTCGACACCATCGACCATCCGGATTTTGCAGATGAGGAATTTACCCCTACCGGTGCAAAGCAATGGGATTACGGCCGGTATGAGAAAAAACTTGAGGACATTGCGCGAGTAATCATGTCGGTGCCGGAAAAGGAACTGCCTGCACTCATTGGCTTTGCAGAGGTAGAAAACCAGGCCGTACTGGATGATCTTTCGAAACAGCGGGGTCTGCGACGCGAAGATTACAGGACAGTTCTGATCGACACTGATGATCCCAGGGGGATAGACTGCGGCTTGATCTACCGGGAAGATCTTTTCAAGTACAAATCACACGGGATGCTGCCGGTAGAAGACCTTTCAGGAAATGATTATCCCTTGCGGGGTATCCTTCACGTGGAAGGGGTTGGTCCGGATGGCGGGTTACTGCATATCTATATTCATCATTGGAAATCCAGGCGCGGCGGTGTCAGGGAAACAGAGAGCCTGAGGGTATATGCCGGAATTACAATGCGTAGGGAGCTTGACCGGCTGCTTTCCACCTCATCTGAGCCCAGGGTGATCATGATGGGTGATTTCAATGATGAACCAACCAATAAAAGTATCTTTGATGTCTTGCATGCTGCCAACAAACGCAAGAACATCGCCATCAATGACACATACAACCTATTCTATGACATCCACAACCTGGACCTGGGTGGCAGCTACAATTACCGTGGAAAATGGCAGATGTACGACCAGATCATCATCTCCTACTCCCTTCTGAACCAATCCGACGGACTTTCAACAGCATTTGACGGCGGTAAGATCCTGCAAGAGGAGTGGATGCTTTACCATGATGAAAGGAACAATGTAAAAGTACCCAACCGCACATATGGTGGAAACAATTATTATGGCGGGATCAGTGATCACTTCCCGCTGTACGTGACTTTCAGCTATTAAAGATGGATTTTAAACTCATATCAGAATACAAACCCACAGGGGACCAGCCTGAAGCGATCAGGCAGATTGCTGATGGGTTCAGGGTGGGCGAACAGTTCCAGACCCTGCTGGGAGTGACGGGTTCGGGGAAAACATTCACCGTTGCGAACGTAGTACAGGAACTGAACCGCCCGGTACTGGTCCTGAGTCATAACAAGACCCTCGCCGCACAGTTGTACAGCGAGTTCAAGCAATTCTTCCCGGAGAATGCGGTTGAGTATTTCGTCTCCTACTACGATTATTACCAGCCTGAGGCATATATGCCTATCACCGACACATACATTGAGAAGGACCTGTCGATCAATGATGAGATTGAAAAACTGAGGCTGAGCACAACTTCCTCGCTGCTTTCAGGAAGAAGTGATGTTATCGTTGTTTCATCGGTTTCATGTTTGTACGGCATCGGAAACCCGGAAGACTTTCACAGCACGAAGATCACTGTTAAAAAGAACGAGACCATCAGCAGGAACGTATTCCTGAGAAAGCTGGTGGAAAGTCTGTATGCAAGAAACGAGGTGGATTTTAAACCCGGGACCTTCAGGGTGCGGGGTGACACTGTAGATGTATACCTGGCCTACAATGATCTTGGATACCGTTTTGAATTCTGGGGGGATGAGATTGAAATGATCAAGTCGATGGATCCGATTTCCGGCCACATCCTGGACAGTCACGATGAAGTGACCATCTTTCCGGCAAACATTTTTATCACCACACAATCGAGGATCAAGCAAGCTATCAATCAGATACAGGACGATATGATGCGGCAGGTGGATTTTTTCAAGGAACATGGGCGGTTCATCGAAGCGCAACGTATCGAGGAGCGGGTGACCTACGACCTGGAAATGATCAGGGAATTGGGATATTGTCCGGGTATTGAGAATTATTCCCGTTATTTTGACGGCCGGCCGGCCGGGACACGGCCTTTTTGCCTGCTGGACTATTTCCCGGATGATTTTATTACGGTAATCGACGAGAGTCACGTTACCATTCCGCAGATTCATGCAATGTACGGCGGCGATCATGCACGAAAGAAGAACCTGGTAGAGTACGGTTTCCGCCTGCCTGCGGCAGTGGACAACCGGCCATTGAAGTTCAATGAATTCGAGGAACTCATCAATCAGACCCTTTTCGTTTCCGCCACACCGGCTGATTATGAGCTGGAAAAATGCGGTGGTATTTTCGTAGAACAGGTAATACGTCCCACGGGTTTACTCGACCCAATGATAGAGATACGACCAAGCCTGAACCAGATCGATCATTTGATTGGTGAGGTGAATAAAAGGATCGAGCGCAAAGAAAGGGTGTTGGTAACCACCCTCACCAAGCGCATGGCTGAAGAGCTCTCCAGTTATCTTGAGAAGCTGAATGTCAAAACCGCATATATCCACTCAGACATTGACACGCTGGACCGCGTTGAGATTCTCGACGGGTTGCGGCGAGGCAAGTTTGATATTCTTGTTGGCGTGAACCTCCTCCGGGAGGGGCTGGATTTGCCGGAAGTTTCACTGGTGGCGATCCTTGATGCTGACAAGGAAGGATTCCTGCGGTCTGAACGTTCCCTGACCCAAACTGCGGGACGTGCGGCCAGGCACTTGCATGGTAAGGTGATCATGTATGCAGATCATATTACGCGGTCGATGCAAAAAACCATCGATGAAACCAACCGCAGACGAGAAAAACAGTTACTGTATAATGATGCGCATGACATTACCCCAACCCAGATATTTAAAACCAGTGTATCCCTGTTTGAACAGAACAAGGAGTTAATCGACCGACGAGGTGTGTATGCCGACCAGGCCAAAACCGATATTGCTGCAGACCCGGTGGTAAAATACATGAACAGTGAAGGACTTGAAAAAGCAGTGGAACACGCGAAGAAAAAGATGGAGAAAGCTGCCCAGGAGCTGGATTTTATTGCTGCGGCAAAATACCGTGACGAAATGTTTGCCTACAGGGAGAAGCTGGAAGAGTCAGAAGGGCCGAAAACAAAGCACAGGTAAAGAAAAGGAAGCGCGTAAAATCAAACAAGGCTGCCGGGTTGCGGCAGCCTTGAGTCAATTCATTTTCATACGTGTTATCCCAGATACGTCTTTAACAGTTTGCTTCTTGAAGTATGCCTCAGTCGCCGTATTGCTTTCTCTTTAATTTGACGTACGCGTTCCCGCGTCAGTCCAAATTTCTCACCGATCTCTTCAAGTGTCATTTCCTGACAAGCAATTCCGAAAAAGAGTTTAATGATATCGCGTTCCCTTTCGGTAAGCGTAGCAAGTGCACGCCCTACCTCGCGGGCCAGGGATTCATTGATCAGGGAATTGTCTGCATTCGGTGAATCATTATTCACCAACACATCCAATAAACTGTTGTCTTCACCATCTACGAAAGGAGCATCCACAGACACGTGACGGCCGGAGACCCTCAGTGTGTCGGAGACTTTTTCCTTTGGCAGTTCCAGTGCTTCAGCCAATTCTTCGGGCGTGGGTGTACGCTCGAACTGCTGCTCGAATTTCGAAAACGCTTTGTTGATCTTGTTCAGTGAACCAACCTGGTT
>CAZPTO010000017.1:0-17231 GCA_964589155.1 uncultured Bacteroidaceae bacterium
CTCCGCACATAGTCGAGCAGTTTTGTCTTACCGTGGTCAACATGTCCCATTACAGTTACAATGGGGGGTCGGGGTTCCAGCGAATCTTCAGGATCCTCCTCCTCGTTGATCACATCCATCACGTCTGCACTGATGAATTCTACGGTAAATCCGAATTCATCTGCCAGCAACGACATGGTTTCCGCGTCCAGGCGCTGGTTAATAGATACAAACAATCCCAGGTTCATACAGGTCTGGATCACCTCCGTCGGAGGTACATCCATCATGGAAGCGAGCTCATTCACAGATACGAATTCGGTGACCTTCAGCACTTTCTTATCGAGCTGATGCTGTTCTTCCTCTTCCGCCAACCGCTGCTGTACGGTATCTCTTTTTTCTCTCCTGTACTTGGAAGTCTTGGATTTCCCTCCTTTGGTAGTCAGCTTCGCAAGTGTATCCTTAATCTGCTTCTGCACATCCTCTTCGCTTACCTCCGGACGCGAGGAACGCTTTTTACGCTTTCCTCCTCCTTTTGAGTCCCGCCTGCCTCCTTTCTCTTTGCCTTCCACGTTAACCCGGGAAGTGTCTTTCTTGATCCGCCTGCGCTTTTTCCGGGTGTCAGCATCCGTATCGGAGCTGGAAGCGACAGGTTTCTTCTTGGGCTGGCGTTTTTCCGGAAGGTCGATCTTCCCGACAACGGTTGGTCCGGAAAGTTTCCTGAACTCAGTAGGGATGATATCTTCTTTCTTTTCTTTTCCTTTATCAGGCGTTTTCTCGTCCTCTCCAGCATCAGCAGATGGTTCCCTGGCAGCAGCTTTTTCGGGGGCCGCCTCAGCAGCTGGTGTTTCTGCAGCCGGCTTTTCTTCCCTGGTGGATTCAGGTGCTTCTTCTTTAGCAACCTCACTGGCCTTGTCCTTCTTATTCGCCTGCTTTTCAGCATCACGCTCAGCTTTTGTCTTCTTCGCAGGCCTGGTCTTCTGGTTCATGGCGTCAAGGTCGATCTTTCCAACAACCCTGGGGCCATCCTCTTCTTCGCCACCAGCTTTCTCTTCCTCAGTTGCCGCAGGTGCAGTCTTTTCTTCAGGTGCAGGTTCAGAAGGTTCTGCCGGTTCCTTTTTCTTATCCTGCTCCGCAGTCTTTTCCTCTTTCGCTACTTGCTTTTCTGCTTCCGCAGCTTTCTCCTCTTCTTTTGCAACTTTCTTCTTTTCTTCATCCTTCTCCTCCTTGCTGGTCTCTTCAGAGACAGCAGTGTTGTCAGTGATCAGTAATTCGGGCTCATCTGAAGAGCTCTCACCCTCAGCAACCTGCTCCTTCTCTTCCGTTTTCTCCCTGAAGGTTTTCATGGTCAATTTCTCAGCATCCTTCTTCACATTGAGGTCGGTGCTGTATTCATCCACAAGCAGATCATAAAGCTCGGGGGGAATCTTCGTATTGGGGTTCGAGTCCACCTCATGGCCTTTCTTTTTAAGAAATTCCACGATGGTGGAGATGCCAACATTAAACTCCCTGGCTGCTTTACTTAATCTTGTTGCCTTTTTTTCTGCCATATAATCCTCTTTCTATATACTCCTACTGTAATATCTCGCTACTACTCAAATTCTGCATTGAGCACATTCAGTACTTCACGAATGGTCTCCTCCTCAAGATCCGTACGCTTTACCAGGTCCTCCAGGCTCAGGTTCAGCACAGACTTCGCGGTATCACAACCGATGTTCTTCAGCTCATCCAGTACCCATCCTTCGATCTCATCTGCAAATTCCTCGAGATTCACATCCTCATCATCATCTTCGTTCATCTCGCGGTACACATCGATCTCGTAGCCCGCCAGCTGACTCGCCAGTTTGATGTTCAGTCCACCCTTACCGATTGCCAGCGAAACCTCCTTGGGTTGCAGGTATACCTCTGCCTTTTTCTCATCCTCGTTGATCTTGATGGAAGAAATCTTTGCAGGGCTCAGTGCCCTCGAAATAAACAGGTTCAGGTTACTGGTATAATTGATCACATCAATATTTTCATTCCTCAGCTCCCTCACAATGCCATGGATCCTTGATCCTTTCATACCAACGCAGGCACCCACCGGGTCGATCCGCTCATCGTAGGATTCCACTGCCACCTTGGCACGTTCACCAGGTACGCGTACGATCTTTTTGATGGTAATCAGCCCGTCGAATATCTCTGGCACTTCCAGCTCAAATAACCGTTCCAGGAACATTGGTGAAGTCCTGGAAAGTATGATCAGCGGATTGGCATTCCGCATTTCAACAGCTATCACTACAGCGCGCAGGGTATCTCCTTTCCTGAAATAATCAGATGGAATCTGCTCCGCCTTCGGAAGAATCAGTTCATTGCCTTCATCATCCAGCACCAGGATCTCACGCTTCCATATCTGGTACACTTCGCCGGTAACAATATCGCCGGTACGGTCCTTGTATTTCAGGAATACTGAATTTTTCTCCAGCTCCATGATCCGTGCCGACAGGTTCTGCCGCAAGGAAAGAATCGATCTGCGGCCAAAATCCTTCATTTTCACCTCGTCCGAAACCTCTTCACCAACTTCGTAATCCTCATCGATCAGCTTCGCAGCCGATAGTGATATCTGTAGATTCGGATCTTCCAACTCATCATCTTCGACCACCTCGCGATTCCTCCAGATCTCAAAATCGCCTTTGTCAATATTAATGATAATATCAAAGTTCTCGTCAGATCCGTAATTCTTCTGCAACAAGCTTCTGAACACATCCTCCAGGACACTCATCATGGTGACACGGTCAATGTTCTTCAACTCCTTGAATTCTGAAAACGTATCAAATAAATTCAGATTTTCCATTTTACGCCATCAATACTTTAAATTTCAATAACAACTTTGGTTGATTTAATATCTTCAAATGCAAATGTTTTACTTACAACTACATTTTTTTTCTTCTTCTGACTTCCTCCGGCAACCCTCTTTTCAATCACCTCCATGCTGATCCCTGCCTCATCCACTGCAGTCAGTGTACCTTTCTTTTTTTTTCCGTCGCGAAACAGCACCTCAACATCACGACCTATATTTTTCTCATATTGTTGCTTCAGCACAAGCGGTGCACCCAGTCCGGGGGAAGAAACCTCCAGGCTGAAATTTTCATCAATCTGCTCCAGTTCACCGGTCGGCCAACGCGATATTTCAACACACTCCTCAATCGTTACACCCTCCATGGAATCCAAAAGAACACGGATATCGTTGGTCTTTCCCATGACCACATCCACGAGAAAAATCCCGGACCCTGCGATCCTGCTGAGCACCAATTCCCTAACCTTACTTTCCTCTATCATATTATCAATAAAATAGGGGACACCAGTCCCCTATATAATCTACCTCGTATCAAACAACACGCAAAAGTACATATTTTCATTCAATTACCAAAAAATCAGTGCTTTTTTACATGTTGGTGAAATGTTTCATATTAAACCCTTACTTTTGCCTATCCATCAGGCGATTCATGGAGCAGCGACCTACAAATATGTTCAAGATCATCAATGATCCTGTCTACGGGTTCATCAAGATCCGGTACGAGATCATTTATCATCTTATTGAACACCCTTTATTTCAAAGGCTTAGAAGGATAAGGCAGTTGGGTATGACCCATTTTGTCTACCCCGGCGCCAACCATACGCGCTTTCAGCATGCACTGGGGGCCATGCACCTGATGGAGAGTGCAATAGATTCTATCAGGAGCAAAGGTCACCAGGTTACCGAAAAGGAGGCCGAAGCAGCTGCAATTGCGATCCTCTTGCACGATATTGGTCATGGGCCGTTTTCACATACCCTGGAGCGTACGCTGATCCGCGGAACCAACCATGAAACCATCTCCCTGATGATGATGGAACAACTCAACAAGGAATTCAACGGAAGGCTTTCACTGGCGATCCGGATATTTAAAAATGAATACCGCAAGAAATTTCTGCACCAGCTGGTCTCCGGCCAGCTGGATGTGGACAGGCTCGACTACCTGCGCAGGGACAGTTTTTTCACCGGGGTGACTGAAGGGGCCATTGGCTCGGACCGGATTATCAAAATGCTGCAGGTACATAACGATCAGCTGGTGGTTGAGGAAAAGGGGATCTATTCCATCGAAAAATTTCTTGTGGCCCGCAGGTTGATGTACTGGCAGGTATACCTTCACAAAGGGGTGTTGGCTGCCGACCAGTTGCTGATCATGATGCTGGAGCGCGCCAAAGACCTCGCAGAAAAAAATAAAAAGTTGTTTGCCACTCCGGCACTGAGCTATTTCCTGTATCAAAAGGGAGGTGCATTTGGTCCGGGGAACCGGGAAGATTTCCTGCAACATTTTGCAGCACTGGACGACAACGATATTATCAGCGCAGCAAAGGTATGGAGCACTGAGGATGACCCGGTACTCCGACACCTCTGTTCCGGCTTCGTGAACCGGAAACTGTTCAGGATCGAAATCAGCAGGGAGCCTTTCGACGAAGCCCGGATCCTGTCTGAACGTGCAATGGTGGTTCAGCATCTTGGAATTCCTGACGAGCTGGCTGCCTACCTGGTGATCGCCGATACCATAAGCAACCATGCCTATTCAAATCTTGACGATAATATCAAGATCCTGGACAGGAACGGGGAGGTGCAGGACATTTCAGAACGGTCTGAGATTCTCAATGTCCCGGTGCTTTCCGGACAACTGAAGAAATTTTATCTTTGCACACCAAAACAACAGGATACAAAGCAATAAATCCGGGCTTTTTCACGTTTATGTTGATTGGCCCCAGAACTGAAAACAGATCCTTCATGAATTTTACCGCAAAAATGATCGCGGACCTGCTCCGCGGCACCGTGGAAGGCAATCCCGAAACCAAAATAACCGATGTAGCAAAAATTGAAGAAGGGAAACCGGGAGCACTCTCCTTCCTTGCCAACCCGAAATATGAAAAACATATTTACAAATCCGGATCATCCGTGATCATTGTGAACGAGGATTTCAAACCTGAACAACCGGTCAGCGCTACCCTCATCAGGGTAAGCAATGCATATGAGGCCTTTGCAGAATTGCTGAACCTGTATGAAAAAAGCAAACCAAAAAAATCCGGTGTCAGCAAACTTGCTTCCATAAGCAGTAAGACAACCACAGGGGAAAACCTGTATGCCGGCGAATTCGCGGTGATCAGCGAGGGGGCTGTGATCGGCGATCATGTGCAGATCTATCCACAGGTTTATATAGGGGAAAATGTAACCATCGGGGATCATACCGTATTGTACCCGGGTGTAAAGATCTATCACGACTGCATCATCGGGTCAAAGTGCATCTTCCATTCAGGAGTGGTGATCGGTGGTGACGGATTCGGGTTCGTCCCCAATGAAGAAAACGTATACAACAAAGTACCCCAGCTGGGGAACGTGATCATAGAAGATGAGGTTGAAATAGGAGCCAATACCACGGTGGACCGTGCAACCATGGGTTCCACCATCATCAGGCAGGGGGTGAAACTTGACAACCTGATCATGGTGGCACATAACGTGGAGATTGGAAAGAATACAGTGATGGCAGGCCAGGTGGGTATTGCAGGGTCCACCAAGCTTGGAGAAAATTGCCTGCTGGGCGGACAGGCGGGACTGGCAGGACATATTAAAATCGCTGATGGTGTAAAAATCGGTGCCCAGGCAGGCATCAGCAACAGTGTAAAAAACGAGAATGTCGCAATCATGGGCTCCCCTGCCTTCGACCTGAAGGCTTATTATAAAAGTTATGCGGTTTTCAGGAAACTGCCGGAACTCAGGAAACAGCTCAACGATCTGGAACGGAAACTGAGATGAGCAAAATAATTGTTAAATGACCATCTCAAAAAAAGCGTAAAGCGAATTTTTGTATCTTGCGGCGGTTTTTATTAAAAGTAAATTTTCGTGTATGGCTGAAAAGCAAAGAACCCTCAAGGAACCGCTCTCTTTTGCAGGCAAAGGACTTCATACCGGTGTGGAAGTAACACTGACCCTGCATCCCGCTCCTGAAAACCACGGGTATATTTTCAAACGCACAGACCTTCCTGGCGAACCGCGTATCACCGCATTGGCCGACAATGTAACCGACACATCCAGGGGAACGACCATCGAGGAAAATGGTGCAAAAGTATCCACCATTGAACATGTGCTGTCAGCCCTCGCGGGAATGCGCCTCGATAATGCGATCATTGAAGTCAGCGGTCCGGAGGCACCTATCCTCGACGGAAGCGCAAGGATGTACGTGGAAGCCATACAAAAAAGCGGCATTACCGAACAAAAGGCCGAGCGCAGGTATTTCAAGCTCGATGAAAAGGTTGAATATTACGATGAGGAAAATGGCGTACACATCATTGCCTATCCCGACCAGATGCAAAGTATCAACGTGCTGATCGATTATAACTCTGATTTTCTCGGGAACCAGTATGCCACACTCGAAAAATGGGAGGATTTCCCGGAGCAGGTGGCATCCTGCCGGACATTCGTTTTCCTTCATGAACTGGAACAACTTGCAAAACTGAACCTGATCAAGGGGGGTGACCTTGACAATGCGATCGTGATCGTCGACCACGAAATGCCGCAGGAAGATATCGACAGGCTGGCAGACCTTTTCCATCAACCCAAGATCGAAGTAAAAGAGGGGATCCTGAATAACGTGGAACTGAGATTTCCCAATGAACCCGCCAGGCATAAGTTATTGGATATGATCGGCGATCTTGCCCTGGTAGGACGATGGTTCAGGGCAAAGATCATTGCAACACGTCCCGGACACCTGGCCAATGTTGAATTCGCCAAACTGCTTCGACAGGTGATGAAGAAGCAAATCATGAAACAGCATATCCCGGTGTATGATCCCAATACCCCCCCCGTCTATGACATCAACCAGGTAAAGGAAAAGCTTCCCCACCGGCCACCTTTTCTCCTGATCGATAAAACCATCTTCCTGGACGATAAACGTGTGGTTTGTGTTAAAAATGTAACCATGAATGAACCCTTCTTCATGGGGCACTTCCCGGAAGAGCCGGTCATGCCAGGCGTACTTCAGATCGAAGCCCTGGCCCAGGCAGGAGGCATGCTGATCCTGGGGCTGGTGCCGGACCCGGAAAACTATTCCACCTATTTTTTAAAGATCGATAAAGTAAAATTCAAGGCCAAGGTAGTACCCGGTGATACCCTGGTCCTGAAAATGGATCTGCTTACCCCGCTGCGCAGGGGAATCGCCCATATGTATGGAGAAATTTTCGTGGGCGAGAAGCTTGTCTGCGAGGGCGAACTGATGGCACAGATCGTTAAAGATAAAAACACGGAAACACCATGACGAAACCTTCCGCAAATATACACCCCGACGCCAAAATCGGAAAAAAAGTAACCGTTGAACCCTTTGCCACCATCTATGAAGATGTGGAAATTGGCGATGGTTCATGGATCGGTCCCAATGCGATCCTGATGCCTGGCACACGGATCGGCAAACACTGCCGGATCTTCCCGGGTGCAGTGATCGCTGCCGACCCGCAGGACATGAAATTTGAAGGCGAATATACAACGGTGGAGATCGGGGACCATACCACCGTTCGGGAATTCGTCACCATCAATAAAGGGACCAAGGCCAGGGGTAAGACATCCATTGGCAGCGCATGCCTGCTGATGTCCTACGTCCATGTGGCCCACGACTGTGAAGTAAAAGACCATGTGATCATCGGCAGCTATGCAGGCCTGGCAGGCGAGGTCGAAGTGGACAACTGGGCCATCGTGAGCCCGGGCAGCCTGGTCCACCAGTTTGTCAGGCTCGGCACACATGTGATGATCCAGGGCGGCAGTAAAGTGACCAAGGATGTACCCCCGTGTATCCTAGCCGGTCGCGATCCCCTCTCATTCACAGGCATCAATTCCATAGGACTCAGAAGACGAAATTTCAATAACGAAACCATTTATGCCATCCAGGAGGTGTATCGCATCATCTACCAACGCGGGCTGAATATTTCAGATGCCATCGACTTCGTGGATGTCAACCTCCCCGCTTCCAATGAACGCGACGAGATCGTCCTGTTCATCAGGGATTCCAAACGAGGGATCATCAAGGGGTACTTCGACGGGGAGGAGAAGGAATAGTCGATCCTTGCGTTCAGCCGGGATATTTGCAGGTTACCACAATTTGCCGTGGCAGCGAAGGATCATTATCTTCGGCGGAAATGAATACCAGCAATTCAATTATTGGCCATATCTGCTTCCCGATGGCCTTACAGGAAGCAGAAACACAATTGGAACAGGTCTGCCATGACCTGCTGTTATTCCATGCAGTGGTGTATCACTTCGAATAGGCCTGCCATCCCTGGGCCTGCAGCGTAACAGCCTGTCCCTCTTCAGTCATCATAATGGCAGTACCCTTGTGCTCGGTAATGTTCCCGATAATGCTGACCCCCGGAATACTTTTCACTTTGTCGTGCGCAGAAAGCGGAATGGTAAACAGTAATTCATAGTCCTCTCCCCCGTTCAACACCGGGATGAGGGGCTCGAGCCTGAACTCCGCAGCAGCAAGGTTGACTTCCATGGAGATGGGGAGCTTGTCGTGATAGATCACCACCCCGCAGTCCGATTCCTTACAAATATGCAGCAGCTCGGAAGAAAGCCCGTCACTGATATCGATCATCGAAGTGGGCAATATATCCAGCTCACGGAGTTTCAATAAGGTGTCCACACGCACCTCCGGTTTCAGGAACCTGCCCACCACATACTCATAATCGCCCAGCATCGGCTGCGTCTTGCTGTCTTCTTCAAAGACCTTCTTTTCCCGTTCCAATACCTGCAGTCCCATGTAAGCCGCCCCCAGGTCACCGGTGACACATACCAGGTTGTTGACCTTCGCTCCGCTGCGATATACGATCTCCTTCTTTGGCGCTGTTCCCATTGCTGTGACCGAGATCATCAGCCCTGTTACCGATGCCGAAGTATCTCCGCCTACCAGGTCCACGCTGTATTGCTGACAGGCCAGTTTCACGCCTTCGTAAAACTGCTCCAGTGCCTCAACGGAAAATTTCCCGGAGATGGCCAAGGAAACAGTGATCTGACGTGGCACGGCATTCATGGCATATACATCCGAAATATTTACGATCACGGATTTATACCCCAGGTGCTTCAGGGGCGTATACATCAAATCGAAGTGGATTCCCTCCACCAGCATGTCGGTGGTAACCACCTGGCACTGGCTGCCGAAATCGATCACTGCCGCATCGTCACCCACTGCTTTCAAGGTACTTTCCTGCCTCCTTTCCAACCCCTTCGTAAGGTGATCGATCAGACCAAATTCTCCCAATTCCTCAATGGAACGCAAACGCTCTTTTTTCATATTACACATGTTGTATTGAACAAAACCAATTGCCTGGTGTAGTACAAATGTAATAACAAGAATTTGTATATTTGCGTCTATTTTAAATTAATCCATTTAAATCGACGCACAGAGCGAAGAAGAGAGGTTGATTATGGCGAGTGAACAAGATAAAATAATCAATGAGGTTACGGCGAGTGATTATAAATTTGGGTTCCAGACACTCATCGAAACGGAAACCCTGCCTCCCGGACTGAATGAGACGATAGTACGTGCCATTTCGGCAAAGAAGGAAGAACCTGAATGGTTAACCGAGTTCAGATTGAAAGCATACAGGCACTGGCTGACCATGAAGATGCCGGAATGGGCACACCTGGAGATCCCGGAGATACATTACAACGATATCATCTATTATGCAGCCCCCAAGCGCAATGCGAAATACGAAAGCATGGATGATGTGGATCCGGAATTGCTCGACACATTCAATAAGCTGGGGATTCCACTGGAAGAGCAAAAGCAGCTTGCCGGGGTGGCCGTGGATGCAGTCATGGACAGCGTATCGGTGAAAACAACTTTCCAGGAGACGCTGGCCGACCTGGGGATCATCTTCTGCTCCTTCAGTGATGCTGTGAAGAACTACCCCGATTTGGTGAAAAAATATATGGGAAGTGTGGTCCCCTATACAGACAATTATTTCGCAGCCCTGAACTCCGCTGTATTCAGCGACGGCTCATTTTGCTACATTCCCAAAGGCGTGAAATGCCCGATGGAGCTCTCCACCTATTTCAGGATCAATGCTGCCAACACAGGACAGTTCGAACGGACGCTGATCGTGGCGGAAGATGACTCATACGTTAGTTACCTTGAAGGATGTACTGCCCCCATGCGTGATGAAAACCAACTGCATGCGGCCATCGTGGAGATCGTTGCACTGGAAAATGCAGAGGTAAAATACTCCACGGTACAGAACTGGTATCCGGGTGACAGGAATGGCAAAGGTGGTGTCTACAATTTTGTGACCAAGCGGGGGATCTGCAAGGGCGATAACTCAAAGATCTCCTGGACACAGGTGGAGACGGGTTCGGCGATCACATGGAAATACCCGAGCTGTATCCTGCTGGGCGACAATTCAACAGGGGAATTTTACTCTGTGGCGGTAACCAACAACCACCAGCAGGCGGATACAGGAACCAAGATGACCCACATCGGTAAAAACACCAAAAGCATCGTGGTCTCCAAGGGGATCAGTGCCGGGGTGAGTGAGAACTCGTACCGCGGCCTGGTGAAAGTACTGAAAGGAGCAGAGAACGCACGAAACTTTTCGCAATGCGACAGCATGTTATTGGGAGCTAAATGCGGGGCCCATACGTTCCCCTACCTGGAGATCGATAACGACACAGCCATCGTGGAACACGAAGCCACTACTTCCAAGATCGGTGAGGACCAGATCTTCTACTGTAACCAGCGGGGGATCGACACGGAAACTGCCATCGGCCTGATCGTCAACGGGTATGCCAAAGAGGTACTGAACAAGTTGCCCATGGAATTTGCCGTGGAAGCACAGAAGTTGCTGCAAATCACGCTCGAGGGTAGCGTAGGTTGAGTGGGAGACGAGGAGATGGGGAGACGAGGAGATGGGGAGACGAGGAGAGTGGGAGAGTGGGAGACGAGGAGAGTGGGAGATGGGGAGAGTGGGAGCTGCAAATGACTATTAATAAGTTCAGTTGAGAACAAAAAAGTTTGAATTAAGACGGTGAACCTGTAACGGCGGGGGCGCTTACAAATAAAAAATAATAAAACATAATGCTGAAGATAAAAGATTTAAGAGTCAGTATAGAAGGAAAAGAGATTCTGAAAGGGATCAACCTGGAGGTGAAGCCCGGGGAAGTGCATGCCATCATGGGACCCAACGGATCGGGGAAAAGTACCCTTGCATCTGCCCTGGCTGGAAATGAAAGCTTTGAGATTACAGAGGGAGAGGTCCTCTTTAAAGGCAATGACTTGCTGGAACTTTCTCCTGAAAACCGTGCCCGTGAAGGCGTCTTCCTGGGATTCCAGTACCCTGTCGAGATACCGGGTGTAAGCATGGTGAATTTCCTGCGTACCGCCATAAACGAACATAAGAAGTACAGGAACGAAGAGCCACTGTCTGCAGGGGCATTTCTGAAGCTGATGCGCGAAAAGAAAAGCCTGGTGGAGATCGATTCAGACCTTACCAGTCGTTCTGTGAATGAGGGCTTCTCCGGTGGTGAAAAGAAAAAGAACGAGATCTTCCAGATGGCGCTGCTCAACCCGGTACTCTCCATCCTGGATGAAACCGATTCCGGTCTCGATATCGATGCCCTGCGCATTGTGGCCAACGGGGTGAACAAGCTCAGGAGAAAAGACAATGCCACGGTGGTGATCACGCACTATCAGCGACTGCTTGACTATATTGTACCGGATTATGTGCATGTACTCTATAGGGGCAGGATCGTGAAATCGGGCGACAAGAGCCTGGCCGTTCAACTGGAAGAAAAGGGCTACGACTGGTTGAAACAGGAAGCCGGAATCGAAGCTTAATAAGCCTTTTTTAACCCATAATCTGGAGGTTGCATAGTATGAAGACGTTGACAGAAAAGACCGATACTGTAAAGAAATACGTTTCGCTTTTTCACGAGCACCAGGGAGAGATCAAGGATGCCGAGCCTGCATTCCTCTCCGGGATGCGCGACGAAGCCATCGCAGAATTTGAACGTATGGGCTTCCCGAAAAAGAAAGCGGAAGATTATAAATATGTCCACCTGGAGCCTTTCTTTAATGGCTCCCTCGAAACCAGGTTTTCTCCACGGAAGCTGGAATTCGACATCCAGGAGATGTTCAGGTGTGATATCCCTACACTGGACACCCACGTATTGCTGGTGCTGAATGGATTCTACCACACCACCACCGGTGAACGCCTCGTTGAGCAGGACAATGGTGTCATTTTCGGAAGCCTCAGGGAAGCCCTGAAGCAACACCCTGAGCTGGTGCGTCAGCACCTTGGGAAATATGCAGATTACAAAAATGATCCTTTTGTTGCACTGAATACAGCATGCTCCCAGGATGGTGTATTTCTGTACGTACCGGAAAAACAGGAACTCGACAAACCTATTCAGATCATCCACCTGCTGCTTTCCAACGAGAATGAAATGGTACAGCACCGCAACCTGTTTGTGGCGGATAAGCATAGTAGGGCTGAGGTGATCATCTGCGATCACACCTTGTCCAACCACCTGTTCCTGACCAACTCCGTTTCAGAAATGAGCGTTGCTGAGAATGCCACCCTGGACGTGGTCCGGATGCAAAACGAGCATAACCAGGCCGTCCAGATCACCAATTCATGGATTGAGCAGCTCAGGGATTCCACGGCCAGGCACAGTACCATCACCCTCCATGGCGGAAAAGTCAGGAACAACCTACAGGTGAAACTGAAAGGCGAAAATGCATACTGCGGCGCCAACGGGCTATCCCTGATCGATAAGGCACAACATGTGGACAATTTTACAGTGATCGAGCACCAACAACCCCACTGCATCTCCAATCAGCACTATAAAAGCGTGCTCGACGACACAGCTACAGGGGCATTTTCAGGAAAGATCCATGTATTCCCCGATGCACAGAAAACAGAAGCATACCAAACCAATAATAACATACTGCTGACCCGCGATGCGAAAATGCACACCAAGCCTCAGCTTGAGATCTATGCCGATGACGTAAAATGCAGTCATGGGGCAACCGTGGGACAGATCGATGAAAATGCATTGTTCTATCTCCAAACCCGTGGAATCCCCAGGGAAGAGGCCCGGCTGATGCTGATGTATGCCTTTGCAGATGAGGTGATCTCCGGAATACGCCAGGAAGCATTGCGTGACAGGGTCGAAAACCTGGTCAGCAAAAGACTGCGTGGGGAGCTCTCAAAATGCGATAATTGTGCCCTGAATTGTTATGACTGATATCTTATGAGCCTCGATATAAAAAAAATACGAGACGATTTTCCAATTCTGCGCGAGAAGGTGTATGAAAAACCACTGGTCTATCTCGACAACGGGGCAACTACGCAAAAACCTGCCGTGGTGATCGAGACCATGGAGCAGCTCTATAAAAAGAAGAACAGTTCGATCCACCGGGGCATCCATTACCTCAGCGAAGAAATGACCGAAGCCTATGAACAGGCCAGGGACACCGTGAGAAACTTTATCAATGCCCGGTCTACCACGGAAATCATTTTCACGCACGGTGCTACCAGCGCCATCAACGCCGTGGCATTCTCGTTCGGCGAAAAATATGTGAACGCTGGCGATGAAGTGATCATTTCTGAAATGGAACATCATTCCAACATCGTTCCCTGGCAGATGCTCTGTGAAAGAAAACAGGCAACACTGAAGGTCATCCCCTTCAATGATAACGGGGAATTGATCATTGAGGATTACAAGAAGCTCCTTTCAGATAAAACCCGGATCGTTGCAGTGAACCATGCCTCCAATTCCCTGGGGACCGTGAACCCGGTGAAGGAGATCATTGATATTGCACATAAGAGAAATGTTCCTGTGCTGATCGATGGCGCGCAGATCGTGCAGCATGGAGACGTGGATGTAAGAGATCTCGATTGCGATTTCTTCGTGTTTTCAGGACATAAGATCTTTGGTCCCACCGGGATTGGTGTCCTGTATGGAAAAGAGAAAATGCTCGAGGAGCTTCCTCCCTACCAGGGTGGCGGCGACATGGTGGACTGCGTGACGATGGAAAAGACCACTTATAATGAACTTCCCTATAAATTTGAAGCCGGAACGATGAACTACACCGGGGCAATCGGACTGGGGAAAGCGATTGAGTACGTAGAAAGTCTTGGTATCGGGGAGATCGCAGCCTACGAGCATGAACTGCTTCAGTACACCAATAAAAAGCTGGGATCCATCGAAGGACTCAGGATCTTTGGCAATGCCCCTGGCAAAATCAATGTTTTTTCATTTCACCTGGATGAGATCCATCCCTATGACGCCGGAATGGTGCTCGACAAACTGGGAATCGCAGTGCGCACCGGTACACATTGCACGCAACCGGTCATGGACCATTTTAATATCAGCGGAACAATCCGCGCCTCGATGGTCCTTTACAATACCGCAGAGGAAGTTGATTTACTGGTATATGCCCTTGATCGTGTTAAGAAAATGTTTTCCAGGTAATGCCCTTTTTACTTTACACCCCCCCAAAAAAATAAAAAGTTAGTATATGTCACTTAAACAGATACAGGACGAGATCATCGAAGAATTTTCAATATTTAATGACTGGCTCGATAAGTATGATTACCTGATCGAACTCGGTAATGAATTGCCTCAGATCGATCCGGAATACAAAACAGAGGAATACCTGATCAACGGCTGCCAGTCGAAGGTATGGCTGAATGCTGATTACAAGGATGGGAAGATCTGGTACCATGCCGACAGCGATGCGATCATCGTAAGGGGCATCGTGGCGCTCCTTGTAAAAGCCCTCAACGGACAACCCCCTGAAGAGATCATCGGGAGCGATCTCTATTTCATCGATGAGATCGGTCTCAAACAAAACCTCTCCCCAACGCGTTCTAACGGTCTGGTGGCGATGGTGAAGAAGATGAAAACCTATGCACTGGCCTACCAGGCAAAAAACAATTGAGATCATGAGCAACGAAAAAACATATCCGGAACTGGAAGCTGATATCGTAAAAGCACTTAAAGGTGTATTCGATCCTGAAATACCGGTGAACGTATACGACCTGGGGCTGATCTACGAGATCGATGTGAAGAGTGAAAAAGAGGTGGACATTACCATGACACTCACCGCGCCCAACTGCCCGATGGCCGACATTGTGCTGAATGACGTGGAAACCTACGTAAAGGATGTAAAAGGCATCGAAAAAGTCAACGTGGTCCTGACCTTTGACCCTCCCTGGGACAAAGATATGCTCAGCGAGGAGGCACGGCTGGAACTGGGAATGATGTAATAGCAGACCAGCCTGAATCCAGTGCCGTTAATATCGTTTTTGGTGGGTTGGCATGGATAGACGGGGAACGATTGTGCGAACAGGGGGGGCGACGGATGGCACCACGCCCGATAAATCAACCTGGCATGTTCGGCAACGGGATAATTGAGCAACAATACTTCTAATATATAGCACAGCCATATATTTAGATTCAGGCCGGATCCTTCCGGGAAATCTGTATTTTTGAGACATGAGAGCAGATCCTTCCATAGCGGAACGAACCCTGGCGGTCAGGAACGAAGCACTCCGCCTGGGTTTTTCTGCCTGCGGGTTTTCAAAAGCGGAATCCCTGGCTGAGGATGCGGAACGACTCAAAAAATGGCTCGAAAAACACCACCACGGTTCCATGCACTACATGGAGAATTATTTCGAAAAACGTACCGACCCCACTCAGTTGGTGGAGGGCGCCCGGACGGTGGTCTCCCTGCTGTTGAATTATTATACAGATGAACGTCAGCATGACCCGGAAGCACCGGTGATTTCCAAATATGCCTACGGCACCGACTACCATTTTGTTATGAAAGACAAGATGAAGTCGCTGCTCTCTTTTATGAACGAAACGTTCGGTCCTGTTTCCGGCAGGGTATTCGTCGACTCTGCTCCCGTACTGGACCGTGCCTGGGCGAGGCAGGCCGGACTGGGGTGGATCGGTAAACATTCCAACCTGATCAACCGCGACCTGGGATCATTTGTGTTCATCGGCGAGATCATTTGCGACCTCGAACTGGAATACAACCGGGTTCCTGAAGGCGATTTCTGCGGCGCCTGTTCCATTTGTATTGATGCCTGTCCCACGGATGCGATCCTGGAAAACCGCACCATTGACTCCAACCGGTGTATCTCCTACCTCACCATCGAGAACAGGGACGAGATCCCTGAACAGTTCAGGGGACAGCTTGAAAACCGTGTCGTGGGATGTGACATCTGCCAGGATGTATGCCCATGGAATCGCAAGGCAACACACCACGGCGTGCAGGAGTTCGAACCTCATCAGCGGCTCCTGGAAATGAAAAAGCCGGACCTGGAGGAGCTCGACAGAACCGGGTTCAATGATATATTCCGGAATTCTGCTGTAAAGCGTACCGGGTACAAAGGATGGGTGCGCAATATCGCTTTTCTTAAAAAAACCTGACCACAACCTGTAACATACGGATCATCTCATCGTCTTATGAGAAAGAAAAAACAATTGTCATGAAAAATCTGATCACACTTTCCATAGCCATCCTGCTTACAGGAACCACCCTTTCGGCACAAACACTAGCCACAGAAATGCTTTACCAGAAATACAGGGGTGAAGAAGGCGTTGTGTCCCTCTGGCTTCCCGGTATTGCGATGAAATTTGCTGCCTCCATTGCAGACCTGGAATATGAAGAAGAAGCTTTCCTGAGGTCCATCAGGTCACTGCGTGTACTCACCATTGAGGATAATGACCTGTACCCTGGCGTTAATTTTGCACGTGAAGTAAATATCCATAACGGCCGGAATGGATACCAGGTTTTGGTGCAGGTGCATTCCGACGGCGAAGATGTATTGATCCTGGGCAAAGAAAAACGTGGCAAACTGAAAGACATGCTGATCCTCGTGGGAGGTGAGGAAAACGTGATGGTGCATCTCAAGGGAAGAATGCACGCCGATATGATGGGTTCTCTTGCCAGGATCGCCGGGGTGGAGAACCTTGGACAACTGACCCAGCTGTAAATTTATTCCCTGGGCAGAAAAGGTGCAAATGATGGTCCGCTAATCATCGGAGATAACTGTAACCATAATGCTTCTTTGACTCCTCGGACCGTCAAATTCACACAGGAATATATTTTGCCAGGTCGATAATCCCATTGCACCGCTGGTAATAGGTATCGTCACCTGTGGTCCCACAATTCCTGCCTTCAAATGTGCATCACCGT
>CAZPTO010000018.1:0-5931 GCA_964589155.1 uncultured Bacteroidaceae bacterium
GATCAGAATAACCCGGTCAGGGTCGGTGTTGACCTGTCAGAAGGACAATTGCGCTTCTGGGTACATAACCTGGAGCCGATCCCACGGGATATTCAACAGCAGATCTTTGAACGCTCCTTTTCCTCAAAAGGCCAGGGGCGCGGACTTGGAACCTTCAGTATGAAACTACTGGGGGAGGCCTACCTCGGCGGGAAAGTTGATTTTTTTTCAGATGAACAGCATGGAACCACCTTCACGATCGATCTTCCTATTCATCCATAGATGCCATCACCTCTTCAGAAACCTCGAGGTTGTGGAATACATTCTGGACATCATCATCGTCCTCAAACTCCTCAATGGTCCGGAGGATCTGGACTGCATCTGCAACGGGAAGCTCCTTGGTATCGTTGGGAATGCGCTGTAGCTCTGCACTTTCAGTATCCAGGCCCATCTCTTCCAGTTTTTTCTGAACGTTATGAAAATCTTCCATGGGCGTGGTAATCATAAAGGTGTCATCGTTCAGCTCGATATCCTCAACCCCGGAGTCAATGATCTCAAGCTCAAAGTCCTCTGGATCCAGGTCTCCTTTGGCCAGGGTGATAATTCCCTTGCGATCGAACAGGAAAGAAAGAGATCCGTTGGTGCCGAGTGAACCTCCTCGCTTTGTAAAGATCGACCGCACACTGCTCACAGTCCTGTTATTATTATCTGTAAGCGCTTCAATGAATACTGCAATCCCATTGGGAAGATACCCCTCGAAGGTCACTTCCTGGTAACTTGATGCATCTTTATTGGCCTTATTGATCGCCCGCTGGATGTTATCCTTGGGCATATTCATCCCTTTGGCAGTCTGGACAGCCGAACGCAACCTGGGATTGGTTTCCGGATCACTCCCCCCCTGCTCGGCTGCAATGGTGATCTCCTTGATCAGCTTGGTGAATATCTTCCCTCTTTTGGCATCGTTAGCCCCTTTCTTTCTTTTGATCGTCGACCATTTGCTGTGTCCTGACATATCCTGTTCTTTTGTTTACTGCAAAAATAGAAAAACAGGCTGATTTTAGGAAATAGTTAGCGACGAACTACCTGGACGCCTCCAAATACTACGCCAATACTGATATGAAGAGATGAGGAATCAGCCCTGTAACTGTTTGATATATAATTTGTAGAGCCAAACACTGCCGTGTTGCCATCCGGCAGTTCCGCACCGGCAAAAACAGCATCTGCATCGATGCGGACCGGCATATCTTCCCGGATCTTGATCACAGATCCGCCAAAGACAGTGTTGATCTTGGCATCGAAATTTCCTTCAGAAAGGTCCACGTCGGTGAAATCGTAGACCCCTTTCCCAAAAATGACACTGTATTCCTTGCCTCTTTCAGGACTGTCATAGACCCTTTCCCCGAAGATGGTCTCCTCGGGCCCTATTTTCCCTTCCGGGATCAGCACCCGTCCAAATAGCACCTTGATGCCGAGAAAGATAAAGAAGATGCCCACCAGGACCTTAAAGATTGGAAAATCGATGTTAAAAACCACTTTGATAATGAGTACGATACCCAGTATTAGTAATAGCGCACCCCAGAATAAACCAGCTCCCATTTTCATTATATTTAAGTTAAAGTATTATGATATAATTAGTTATAAATTTCTTTCCCTCTAGAGGGGACTTGTTGCCTCACATCATGGAGACTGATCTCTCTGTTCTATACAAAACACCTAATTTAGTCTTTGCCGCGTCGAAATAACCAAGCCTAATGATGAAGGTTTCATTTTATTTTAGATGAATATGATTCGTTTTTTAATGTATCTGAAACAAACATACAACCCGTTGTTTAAATGGAACAGAGCAAATCGGCAAGCTGCATGTAAAAATCGGTGAACTGGTATTTCTGAAATATACGTTAAAAAACCTGCCTAATCCGCCGGGTGCTGCAAAATTGACTATTTTTGCGCCATGCCAGCAAAGAAGTTATATATAGAGACCTACGGGTGCCAGATGAACGTGGTGGACTCTGAAGTGGTCGTCGCCATCCTTCAGCAGCAGGAGTACGAGGTAACGGAAAAGATGGAAGATGCCGATTTGGTGCTGGTCAACACCTGTTCCATCCGCGATAATGCAGAACAGAAAGTGCGGAACAGGATCATGGAATTCGGAAGACAGAAAAAAATCAATGACAGCCTGGTAGTCGGGGTAATTGGTTGCATGGCTGAAAGACTGAAAGAGAAATTGCTTGAGGACGAGCGGTCTGTTGACCTGGTGGTGGGGCCGGATGCCTACCGCGAATTGCCCGTCTTGCTGCAGGAGGTGGACAACGGCCAGAAAGGCATCAATACACAACTTTCGCTGGAAGAGACTTATGCTGATGTCAGCCCGGTAAGGCTGGACAAAAACGGGGTGTCTTCATTTGTTAGCATCATGCGGGGGTGCAATAACTTTTGTGCATACTGCGTGGTCCCCTACACCCGCGGAAGGGAACGCAGCCGGGATCCGCATACCATCGAACGGGAAGCACGTGAACTCTTCAAAAAGGGCTACCGGGAGGTAACTCTGCTCGGACAGAATGTCAACTCCTATTTGTGGGACGGCAGCTCACCTGCCGATGCTGCTGCAGGGGAATGGGAGACCGGGGAACAGGAAGACCGGGGGGCCAGTGCCAACCGGAATAAGTTGGAAGCGAACGGCGGGAGCAATGTAAAATTTAACGCAGCTGGTGAAGGTGATCCAAACAGCAACGGAATGGAAAACGGAACGGTCGCTTCGCCGGTAAGGTTCGAGGACCTGCTCGGGCAGATCGCGAGCATCTCACCCGAATTACGTGTGCGGTTTGCTACTTCTCATCCCAAGGATATGTCCGACGGACTGCTGAAAACCATCGCAAAATACCCGAACCTTTGCCGAAGCATCCACCTGCCGGTACAATCCGGCAGCTCAGCAATTTTAAAAAGGATGAAGCGCGGGTACACCCGCAAAATGTATGAAGACAGGGTGCGGGCCATTCGCAAGTACCTTCCTGATACCACCATCTCCACTGATATTATTACTGGTTTCTGCGGGGAAACTGAAGCGGAACACCAGGAAACGCTCGACCTGATGCGATGGGCAAAATTTGACCTGGCCTACATGTTTAAGTACAGTGAACGTCCCGATACCTTCGCTGCAAAAAAATATGAGGATGATGTCCCTGAAGAGGTAAAAGCACGCAGGCTGAATGAGATCATCCGGCTGCAGGGAGAACTTTCCCTGGACAGTAAAAAAGAAGATATCGGGAGCACCTTTGAAGTGCTTGTCGAAGGCACCTCAAAAAAATCCAACTCAGACCTGGTGGGCAGGACCAGCCAGAATAAAGTGGTGGTATTCCCTGCCAGAAACCTCGGACCAGGAGATTATGCACAGGTCAGGATCAAAAATTGCACCTCGGCCACCCTGCTGGGTGAGCTGATTTGATAATATTTATAGAAATGGGTTAATATATGCTGCTTTGTCCTCAGCAAAGATTTTTATTAGCGGCTCTTGATGATACATTTGTATATAGTTCATCATAATTCACCAATAACTTTCTTTATGGTGCCATGCTTGTATTTGCCCAATATCAGCAAGTCGGCAAAGCAGCTTCAATCTACCCGCGCCAGTGTGTTGAAATTAACATTGGCAGAAAAGGTAATTTCCTACCACTCAGTCATCCAACTCCAATTCAAGCTTCTCCCGCACCTCATAAGAAGAAAGAATTTCGAATGCATTATACACATCCGTCTCGGAAAGCAATTCCTTTATCTCATCGCCCACATTGCACAGCTGAAAACGGCTCCCCCTGGCATGCGATATTTCCGCTGCCAGCTTCAGGGCGCTGAATCCTGAGGAATCTATAAAACGGATCCCGGAAAGGTTAAAGATTACGTGCCTGCCGGGTACACTTACCAGGTCGCTTAACTGTTCCCTGATAAGCTCTGTAAACAGAATATTGAATTTATTCACATGGAATAGCGATACAATGATTTTTTCCTCTTCCTTCGCGATCTTTAACATAATCCCTGCCCTTAATTGATACCTGTAATAACTGGGGATTCAAGCTCAGCGAGCTGCATCTGAAATTACCCCAACGGCGCAAAATTAATGATAGTTTTCATGCAGTCATCTTTGAAAAGATGAAAATATGCACCTGTCTGCATGTTTTTTTCATTTTGAGGTCATTATGCTTCATCCTCCCTGATCTCCCTGACATCCAGGAATAACTCATCCAGCTGCTCTCCGGAGATGGTGCTCGGCGTATCGATCATCACATCCCGTCCGGCGTTGTTCTTTGGGAATGCAATCGTATCCCTGATGGAATCCAGTCCGGCGAACAACGCCACCCAGCGGTCGAAACCGAAAGCGATCCCTCCATGTGGCGGAGCGCCATACCGGAAGGCCCCCATGAGGAATCCAAATTGTTTTGCTGCTTCTTCCCTGGTAAACCCAAGATTGTCAAACATCTGCTGCTGCAGGTCCTCATTATGGATCCTGATGGAACCACCGCCGATTTCCACGCCGTTGATCACCAGGTCATATGCCATGGCCCGCACTTTGCCGGGGTCGGTTTTGAACAACTCCAGGTCCTCTTCATAGGGACGTGTAAACGGGTGGTGCATGGCATGGTACCGTTTGGTATCTTCATCCCATTCCAATAATGGAAAGTCCACCACCCACAACGGCTTGAACACGTCCGGATCCATGAGCTCCAGCCTTCTTCCCATCTCCAGCCGCAACTCGCTCAGGGCACGCCGGGTTGCTTCTGTTTCACCCGCCAGGATCAACATCAGGTCCCCGGGCTTTGCCCCCATGGCATGGGCCCATTGCTGCAGGTCGTCCGGACTGTAGAACTTGTCCACCGAAGACTTGAAGGATCCGGCTTCATTATATTTTACATAGACCAGTCCTTTTGCACCGATCTGTGGTTTTTTTACAAATTCAGTCAGGGCATCCAGTTGCTTCCTGGAATATTCAGCACAACCTTCGGCACAGATCCCCCGCACATATTCAGCCTGATCGAATACGTTGAAATCCTTTCCTTTGGTCAGTTCCTTAATATCCGTGATCTCCATTCCAAACCGTGTATCGGGCTTGTCATTGCCGAACCGTCGCAGTGCTTCCGTATAGGGAAGTTTGGGGTATTTTTCAGTAATTTCCACCCCTTTGATCGATTTGAAGAGATGGTTGGAAAGCCCCTCGAAGGCATCCAGCACATCATCTCTTCCCACGAACGACATTTCACAGTCGATCTGTGTGAACTCCGGCTGCCTGTCGGCCCGCAGGTCCTCATCCCTGAAACACTTCACGATCTGGAAATACCGGTCGAAACCCGCCACCATCAGTAATTGCTTGAAAGTCTGCGGTGACTGGGGCAATGCATAAAACTCTCCCGGGTTCATCCTGGAGGGGACCACGAAATCGCGCGCTCCCTCGGGAGTGGATTTGATCAGCACCGGGGTCTCCACCTCCAGGAAATCTTCACCACTGAGGTAATTCCTGATCTGGATGGCCATCTGGTGACGCAATTGCAGGTTCTTTCGCACTGCTTCACGCCTGAGGTCCAGGTATCGGTATTTCATCCGTAACTCATCCCCTCCGTCGGTGTTCTTTTCGATTGTGAAAGGCGGGGTGAGGGCAGCATTCAGCACCTGGAACGATTTGACCAGGATCTCGATCTCGCCGGTGGGTATATTTTTGTTTTTGTTGCTGCGCTCAGCAACAACGCCTTCGGCCTGGATCACAAATTCACGCCCAAGTTTACGGGCAGCCTTACATAATTCCGCATCCGTCTCCATGTTAAACACCAACTGCGTGATCCCATACCGGTCGCGCAGATCGATAAAGGTCATGCCACCAAGATCGCGCGACTTCTGTATCCATCCACTGAGTTTTACATTTGATCCAATATGCTTGATATTCAATTCTCCACAATTATGTGTTCTGTACAT
>CAZPTO010000018.1:6031-17134 GCA_964589155.1 uncultured Bacteroidaceae bacterium
TTACTTTGCGAAAATAAAAAGAATTATCGAGGTACTATGACATATCCCATCTTCTCTGACGAATATTTTATGAATGAGGCACTCAAGGAGGCGCAAAATGCTTTCGACCAGGACGAGGTCCCGGTGGGCGCCGTCGTGGTCTCCAACAACCGGATCATCGCCCGGGGCCGCAACATGACCGAGCAACTGGGGGACGTGACCGCCCATGCGGAGATGATCGCCCTTACCAGTGCTGCCAATTTCCTGGGATCCAAGTACCTCAACGATTGCACCCTGTTTGTCACCCTGGAGCCCTGCCTGATGTGCGCTTCCGCATACAAATGGGCACAGCTGGGTAGCCTGGTGTTCGGTGCCTCGGATGACAAGGCGGGGTACCATATCGTAGAAGCGCCCGTATTGCATCCCAAAACCGGGATTAAATTCGGGGTGTTGGAGGAGGAATGTGGAAGTCTGCTGAAGCAGTTTTTCAGGGGGAAACGGTAATAGATTGAAATGTACAGGCCATCCATCCAGGCCATCACCTTTTCCAGGCGTCAAGTTATCGACAGCAAAGGAGGACTGAAAGCCCGCGAAAGAAGAATCGCAACGAACAAAAACATGTTAGCACTTGAATCGTTCCAAAAGAAGAATACCAGGATGATACAATAGGAATCAGGGCAAATCCGGACCTATTTCCGCGGCAATTTTGATACATCCAGCCTGGTATTTGGCATACCCATATCTTTCGTGTCTTTTATGGTCAGGATAATATCATTGAAGTCATGGTCGCATGAACTGCTGCTTACTTTAATATCTTCAAATGTCAGTACGATATCATCGCAATCACTACTCACAAAAAGGGTTGACTGCTGGGCCTGGTCAATATTAAACTGCCTGTCGGTATAATGCGTATAAACACCATCCACCGTGAGGCCGTTTTTCCATCCCTGGGCAACAATATAAAAACCTATGACCGTACCTGCCGGAAAACTCCCATCGCCCAGTTGCACCCGGTCGCCATAGTCCAGGCCGCCCCCTTCGCCGATCCCTGAAACATTCGGGAAAACAATATGTTTTTCAATCTCGTCAATGCTCTGGGGCGGATTATCTTCAGGATATGTATAGTAACCGAATGTATTTCTCCATCCGGCGCCTTCATCAATGAATGAAACATAGACCGGAGTTTCCTCGGTAACATGAATACTGAGCATCGCTGTTTCACTGAAAAGGTCATCATGAACATTTCTCACATCCAGCCTCTCAGGAAACATCTCTGAAATATTTGCCATCAGTGTTTCACAGGGTTCAGTAGGCTCCACATCATCGGGCACACCCTCATCAATACTGATCGCAAGAATTTTTAATCCTCCCAGGCCTGTTGCCACGAAGATCACGCTGTCTTTCGATTCAACAAAATTTGCAGATTGCGCCTCGCCAAACTGCATGGCCCCCAGCATCCATAAGCTGTCATTTTTTTCTGCAATAAGTCCTCCAACATGAATTCCGGATTCACCATTTCCAATCAATACAAGGTCCCCGTTGAGAGATACACTGTTGGTGACATGGTTTTCATCCAACGCACCGGCAGGTGTTGCTGGTTTTGGAATGCTTTGCTTCATGCTGCCGTCGGGATTGAGTATGGAGAGTCCTCCCTCATTCAACGCTGCGAAAATATAGGCATCTGACACAGCAATTTCAGATTTGGATTCCGGGATCGTGGCTCCGCCAACATGATACGTCTCAGTAAAAGTCGCTCCAGGCAGCTCAAAGACATTCACCCTTCCTTCCTGGCCTTGCAATACATAGAGGTGATCTGCATTTGCATCAACAGCGCGGGCATCAGAGATTTGCTGTGCACCTGTCTGCTTAAAACCGGCATTAAAAATGGACAGATCACCATCAGAACCACTCGTTGCGAAAATTTGTCCGGCCACAACCTTGATGTCGGTTCCTGCAAAAGAAGGAATATCTATGATGGTATCTACTTTTTCAAAAGCCATTGTTGCATCCAGTGATATCACTTCCATAAATGCAGGAGAAACAAAACCATTTGCTTCATAATCTCCTGCAGCACCCACCACGTATATTTTTCCATCTGCATAGTCGACAGCGCTTACATCTGTATTTGGCAGTATGGCGCTTGAAATGATCTCCGGGTTCTTTAAATCAGAAACATCAAAAACCTCAATACCACCCAGCCATTTTGGACCTCGGGTGTTATAGGTAACAAAGGCATATTCATCTACAATGGTCACATGCGTTGCCTGCAATGTATCGTCTTCATAAACCGGGGGCTCCACTTCAGCCTTAAGTTTAAAGGCATAGTTTTTTGTCAGGTCGATTTCCGGAAATTCTGCAAGTCCTTTCCTTAGTGAGGAAGCTTCCGTATCCACAATGGGGACGATTTCGTTTTTATAGGTTATTCTTGCTGCCAGGTCAGCACGATTCCCATTGATGAACAGATTCCCGTTTTGCTCATAGCCGTCCCCGGGCTGATCTTCTGGCAGGGGATCTTTTTCACAACCAAACAGTGCAAAAACGGCAAAAGGTATTAATATGAGACCAATATTTTTCATAGCTTCTAATTAAAGTATTATCAACAAAGCAAAACCATCTTGTTTTTTACATTTGATATCTTTTTCTTTTTACTTATAGTTCATTGTAAAGTTTCATTTAAATGACTCTAATTTGATAAATTCCGCTTTTATTACCCTGAATATGTCCTGGACTTCTACTTCGGCAGTGAACATCCGTCAAGCACACCGGATGATTATTATCGTTGTTTGGTCATAGAAAATCAGTGATTCGAAGAAAATTTTGCGTGATTGTTACCATCTATACAACCCTGGAATTAATTCCAACGGGCTGTGAGGAGGAATTGATTACACTGGATTCACACGGAACCCGGCCTTCTCCAGGTGTTCCCAGAACCGGGGGTAAGACTTGGTGACCACCATTGGATCTTGAATACGGATATGCCCCAGCACAAGTGCCGCAGGAGCAAAAGCCATAGCCATCCGGTGATCGTGGTAGGTCTCGATAACCGGGTCTGGATGCGGTTCACAGCACTGTTTGTTCCAGGAGAGGAATGAACCTTTCCGGTCAGATTCCAGCACATACCCCAGTTTTTTTAGCTCGTTCTGCAGTGCCAGGATCCGGTCTGTCTCCTTGATCCGAAGGGTTTGTGTTCCGGTAAACATGAACGGAATACCCGCAATACACATTGCCACGGCCAGGGATTGCACGATATCGGGGGAGTTGGTAAAATCGTAGCTGAAAATTCCCGGGTGGATCCTTGCCAGCCGGTTCAGGTCAAGCTGTCCGCGACGGAATTCACTCACCAGTCCCAATCCATGAAAAATGTTCACCAGTGCGCTGTCGCCCTGCAGGCTGTCATTTTTAAGGAAAGAGAGCCGGACCCTTGCGTGCTCTTCCAGCAGTGCCATAATATACCAGTAAGAAGCACCGCTCCAGTCAGATTCAACACGGTAGTCGCCCACCGCATAAGTCCCGGGAAGAACGGTGATCGTGTCCGAATTCCACCGGTACTGTGCGCCATTTTCAGCCATCAGTTCCAGGGTCATCTTCACATAGGAGGAGGAGACCAGGTCGCCCTTTATGCGAAGTACAAGCCCCTGCTGCATCGACGGCGCGATCATCAGCAGCGCACTGATGAACTGGCTGCTGATCCCACCGTCGATGGTGATTTCGCCCCCCTTCATCCGGTTGCCATGGATCCCGAGCGGAGGAAATCCTTCATTCCCGGCATATGTGATCTTCGCACCCAGGCTCCGAAGGGCGTCAACCAGCGGACCGATGGGGCGCTTCTTCATCCTGTCAGAACCGGTCAGCATCACTTTTCCGGGCCGGCTGCTGAAATAGGCTGCCAGGAACCGCATGGAAGTACCTGCATGTCCTACGTCCTTCAGCTCTTTGCCGGATGAAAGAGCTTCCAGCATTACGCGTGTATCATCACTGTCGGAAAGATTCTGCGGCAGTTCTCCACTCCCGGCAAGTGCATTGATAATCAGCAACCTGTTGGAAATACTCTTGGAAGCCGGCAGGTGGACTGTCGTCTTCAGGGTGGTGGCAGGTCGTGATATCTGGTAAATCATGCCATAAAAATAATAAAAATGCCACTCTATGGTATTTTACAGCAAATTTAAGCAATTGGATCATCATTCGGGCACAGCGGAAATTACCTGGTGGCTGTCAGTACTGCAACGCTTCAGGTCTGTCGCTGTAGTGCAGTGGCTGGATCATGATATTCGGGATCAAGATGCGCGAAAATTTTATGCCGCAGTATACTAACGTATTCGAGGATATTAAATTTTTACCGTAACGCAGATAACGGACATCAGGGACAGCCACCAAATGTTATAAAACCTGTTTAGCATGTGCTGATAAGATATTAAATTGCATGCGCTAAAAACAACCCCATAAATGTTAGATTTTACAGATACAAAAACAGCTTTTACGATCAAATCCAACAGGGATATCAGGCGGGCTTATCTGATGTACAAACTGATCTCCTATCCCTGGCTGGTGAAAATGGCAAACCCGATGATCAGGTTCGCATCAGCCATCCGGTTTCCCATTAACTGGATTGTTAAGCCCACCGTATACGCGCAGTTTTGTGGCGGGGAAACAATCAATGAGTGTGCCCCGGTGATCACGAAACTGAAAGAGGGCGGTGTCTGTTCAATCCTGGATTATTCCGTGGAAGGATCCGAACAGGAGGAAATAATTGAACAGGCTTTACAGGAGACCCTGCGGGTGATTGATTATGCCGCCTCCAACGAAAACATTCCGTTTACCGTATTCAAACCCACAGCTTTTGCCAAGAGCGATGCACTGGAGATACTCAGCATCTCACACAGTCCGGATGCTGAGAGTGTGAAAGAGGGAGACAAATTCAGACGACGTGTGCAAAAGCTCTGTGAACGGGCACATGGGTATGGCATCCCGATCATGATTGATGCCGAAGATTCCTGGTACCAGGAAATCATCGACCAGGTGGTCATGGACATGATGGCCATCTATAACAAGGAAAAGCCCATTGTATTCAATACCTACCAGATGTACCGTCACGACCGCCTGGAGCGCCTGAAGCAGGACCATGCACGCGCCCGGAAGGAGAAATTCTTCATGGGTGCTAAATTTGTGCGCGGGGCCTATATGGAGAAAGAGCGGGAAAGGGCCGAAGAGATGGGATACGAAGATCCCATTCAGCCCGACAAACCGGCTACGGACAGGGATTACAACCTGGCATTGAAATATACGCTGGAAAACATCGACGATTTTGCAGTCTTCAACGGTACCCATAACGAAGAGAGCAGCAGGTACATGGCAGAACTAATGGATGAATTGCAGATTCCCAGGGACGATCACAGGTGCTGGTTTTCACAGTTGTACGGCATGAGTGACCATATCAGCTTCAACCTGGCAAAGGAAGGTTTTAATGTGGCGAAATATGTGCCCTACGGACCGGTAAAATTTGTGCTCCCCTACCTGATGCGCCGGGCCGAAGAGAACACATCGGTGAAGGGGCAGACCAGCAGGGAACTGATGCTGTTAAAGAAGGAAAAAGACCGGCGGAAAAAGTAACCGCAGCACCGCGGAATTCAGCACCGCAGAATCGCAGAAGTGGGCACCCGAAGAGGTGGGGAACTGCAGATGTGGCAAACCGCAGAAGTAGAATGATGACCTGAAAATGCAATCGCAGGAAGATGGAGGAATTTCTTACCTTTGTGATGTCACTAACAGGAATGGTGCATGAAGATTGATAACCAAAGGAACATATACAGGATCTGGCTGAGAAAGCTGGTGTTTACCATTTTGTTTATGATTGCCATTCTGGCCATTGTGTTTCTCAATATATTCGAGCAACCTGAAGCACCCATCACAAAATACCACCTGGTCATTGCCGTTTCACTGGTATTTATCGTGATCAGCATCATTGGTTACCTGAAGAATCCCTATTACTTTTATTTCGATGATATCAATGATGTCCTGGTGTTCCGTTACTATCCTGCGGGACTGTTCAACAGCCGAAAAAATTCCATACAGATTCCCAAGCAGCATTTCGTGAAGTTCGAAACCGAGAAATTCTTTCTTGGGACGGAGGAGAAATTGATCCTGCACCAGCTGTACAGGAAAAAAGTGGCAAAATATAAACCTATCAGTCTTTCTGCTGTCGATAAGGCAGACCGAGAAAAACTCAAAGCGGTCCTGGCCCGCTACAGCAAGCAGAAATAAACTTCTCCGATTATTCAGCCGATATTCCAATCACCTGTCACATTAACAGGTGCCTGCCTGGTTGTGCTTTGCTGCAACTAAAAATGCCAAGCAACCAGTGCTGGAAAAGGATCACCTTTAATTCAACATATACATGTCAAAAGATCCGCTTGTATACCAGTTAGGCATGACCATGATCCCGGGCATCGGGGCGATCACGGCCCGGAAACTGATTGCATATGTGGGTGCGCCTGAGGCTGTCTTCACGGAAAAACCTGCAACGTTAAGGCAAATCCCGGGAGTAGGCCAACACCTTTCAGCCCAGGTTGCTGCCAGGGATCTTGTAGCCGAAGCAGAGGAGGAGATCGCAAGAATGAAGAAGTATGGGGTCTCTTGCGTATATTACCAGGAGGAAGCCTATCCGTGGCGACTGAAAAACTGCGAAGATGGTCCGTTGCTGCTATTTTACCGCGGAACACCCGATTTCAGGCGCACAAAATACCTGAGCATTGTAGGAACCCGGAATGCATCCCACTATGGCAGGGAAATGACCGATGCGATCATTACGGGGCTGGCTTCGAAATACCCTGACCTTGTGATCATCAGCGGTCTTGCATATGGTATTGACATCAACGCCCACCGTACTGCCCTGGCGAAAGGCCTGGACACCTATGCTGTCATGGCGCACGGTCTGCACACGGTATATCCAACCGTACATGCAGCCACAGCCTCACGCATGCTCGGTCAGGGCGCGTTGCTGTCTGATTTTCCCACCACCATGAAGCCGGAACGAAACAATTTTCTCAGGCGCAACAGGATCATTGCCGGTTTGTCGGAAGCCACCCTGGTGATCGAGTCAGGAAAAAAAGGCGGGGCCCTGATCACTGCCGAGCTTGCCGCTTCTTATAACAGGGAGGTTTTTGCAGTACCCGGCAGGACTACCGACACATACTCTGCCGGCTGCAACCAGCTTATCCAAAATAATATTGCCGCACTGGTCAGCACAGATACCGACATCGAGATTCTTCTTGGTTGGGAAGCAACTGCCAAACCGAATGTTGCTGAGCCCCGCACCATCAATAACCTGGCACCCCGCGAGCAAAAGATCCTCCAGGCGCTCATTGCAGAACCCGGACTCGGACAGGAGATCCTTTCCGTCCGCACAGGTATCCCTGTACACCAGCTGATGGGAATGCTTTTACAAATGGAACTCAACCAATGGATCACGGTCATGCCCGGTAATCACTACAAGGCACTCGTCAGACCGGCCATCTGAACCCAGTTCGGCCAGACCTGGAAAATAATATTTCATAACACCAGGTTGCCCCCGGAAATTCAGCCACTGATAGCAGAAGAGCAGGGGTATTTTATACATTCTGCCGCTCTTCCCGGGAGAAGGAGGCATGTGTACTTTTTAAAATTATGTTCAATGACATATTGAAAACATGATATGAGGCATATAAAAACAGCTGGATAATCATAAGTTTGTTAACCAAAACAATTAAAAACCCAAAAAAACTATGGACCCAAAAGTTGAACAATTCATGGCTGTGATCAAGGCAAAAAACCCAGCCCAGCCGGAATTCCACCAGGCCGTCCACGAAGTGGCCGAATCTCTCATCCCGTTTATCGAGGAACACCCCAGGTACAAACATTCCAAAATACTTGAACGAATTGCTGAACCCGAACGCGTAATTATCTTCAGGGTTCCCTGGATCAATGACAAAGGTGAGGTAGAGATCAACCGCGGTTTTCGCATTGAAATGAATTCTGCTATCGGACCCTACAAGGGAGGACTGCGCTTTCACCCCACAGTTAACCTGGGCATACTGAAATTCCTTGCATTTGAGCAGGTATTCAAGAACAGCCTCACCACGTTGCCAATGGGAGGTGGAAAAGGCGGATCTGATTTCGACCCCAAAGGAAAATCCGATAACGAGGTTATGCGGTTCTGCCAGAGTTTTATGACCGAGCTCAACCGCCATATCGGACCCAATACCGACATCCCGGCGGGAGACATCGGCGTGGGAGGTCGCGAAATTGGTTACCTGTTTGGCCAGTACAAGCGTATCAGGAACGAATTTACAGGGGTACTGACAGGCAAAGGCCTGGAATGGGGCGGCAGCGTGATCAGGCCCGAAGCAACGGGGTACGGAGCTGTATATTTTGCGCAGGAAATGCTGGCCACCAAAAATGACAGCCTGGAAGGAAAAACCTGCGTTGTATCCGGATCAGGAAACGTGGCGCAGTTCACTACACAAAAAGTAACGGAACTTGGCGGGAAGGTCGTGACATTATCTGACTCCAGCGGGTTCATTTATGATCCGAAAGGAATTGATGCTGAAAAGCTGGCCTGGGTCATGGATCTGAAAAATATCCGCCGGGGAAGGATCAAGGAATATGCTGAAGAATTTGGCTGTGAATACCACGACGGGAAACGGCCATGGAGTATTTCCTGCGATGTTGCTTTCCCTTCAGCCACCGAGAACGAGATCAATAAGGAGGATGCCGAAACACTGGTGAAGAACAATTGCAGGGTGATCAGCGAGGGAGCCAATATGCCCTCTACACCCGAGGCCGTCGAAGTCTACCAGAAAAACAAAATGCTGTTTGGTCCTGGTAAAGCGGCCAATGCAGGAGGTGTCGCTGTTTCCGGACTGGAGATGACGCAGAACTCCATGCGTTTGCCCTGGAGCCGGGAAGAGGTGGACAACAGGCTGCACACGATCATGAAGAATATCCATGCCACCTGTGTCAAGTATGGCAGTGAAGGTGAATATGTCGACTACGTAAAAGGTGCCAACATCGGGGGCTTCGTGAAAGTTGCCAATGCCATGATGGCCCAGGGCGTGGTCTGATCCCTGTTGCCCAAACACAATTCAGAGGCTGCTTCTATCGTGGGAGGCAGCTTTTTTTTATTGTTTTTAAGATTTGTTCTCATCCCGCAATTCTGTTATACAGCTATTTTTTTTGGCTCCAAAGATTAAGTAAGTTTGCATCCTAAATATGACAGATTATTACACAGATACGCATGCACATCTTTACCTGGACGGATTCGGGAAGGATCTTGACAGCGTAATCGGAAGGGCGCTTGAAAATGGTGTGAAAAAGATCTTTTTGCCAAATCTCGATACATCATCTATTGCAGGCATGAACAGGGTTACAGAACAATACCCTGACACCTGTTTCGCGATGATCGGATTGCACCCCACCTCTGTGAAGGAGAATTACCTGGAAGAGCTGCAGCGCATTGAAACGGAATTGGACCAGGAGCACTATATTGCCATTGGTGAGATCGGGATTGACCTCTATTGGGACACTACCTTTAAAGCAGAACAGCAGGATGCCTTCCGCAGACAGATTGGGTGGGCCAAACAGCAACAATTACCAATTGTGATCCATGCACGCGATTCTTTTAATGAAATATTCAGGATCATGGACCAGGAGGATACCCGCGAACTCAAAGGGGTATTCCATAGTTTCACAGGAAACCGGGAACAGGCTCAGAAGATACTCTCTTATGGTTTTTATATCGGCATCAATGGCATCGTTACTTTTAAAAATGCCGGGCTGGACAAGGTGGCTGAATCGATTCCTACAGACAGGCTGCTCATTGAAACAGACGCTCCTTTCCTTGCGCCCGACCCCTACAGGGGAAAAAGAAACGAAAGTGCATATGTCACCCTGGTAGCCAAAAAGCTTGCTGAGCTGCACGGATTGGAAATCCGGGAAATGGCAGAACGAACCACCGAAAATGCACAAAAATTATTCAGCAAAGCATTCTGAACCATGGAGTACGATCAAGGCATACTGCTCATTTATACCGGTGGAACCATCGGTATGGAAAAAGATCCGGAAAACGGTTCCCTGCGGCCATTTGATTTCTCCAGGGTCCTGGAAAAGATTCCTGAATTGCAGCGGTTTGGATTTGAAATCGATACCATCCAATTCAAATCACCCGTGGATTCCTCCGATATTCATCCCGGATTCTGGGTTGAGATCGCTGATATCATCGAAGATAATTACGATCAGTATCTTGGTTTCGTGGTACTTCACGGTACCGATACCATGGCCTATTCTGCCTCCGCACTAAGCTTCATGCTTGAAAACCTCTCCAAACCGGTGATTTTTACCGGGGCCCAACTGCCCATCGGGATCCTCAGAACAGACGGAAGGGAAAACCTGATCACGGCTGTGGAAATCGCAGCCTCCGTGGAAAACGGCCGACCTGTTGTCCCGGAGGTGTGTGTCTATTTTGAGAGTAAGTTATACCGGGGAAACCGCATCACCAAGGTAAATGCTGAACATTTCAATGCATTTCAGTCAGCCAACTACCCTTATCTCGCCAAGGCAGGTGTGGACCTGGTGTTTAACCGGGAATTCATCATGTACCCTGAAAAAAAGGAACCTTTGGTTGTTCACAGGGAATTCAGCGATCAACTGACTATCATCAAGCTTTTCCCGGGGATCAACAGGAAATACATGGATTCAATCTTCGCCATCGATAACCTGCGGGCAGTAATCCTGGAAACTTACGGATCCGGCAATGCGCCCTCAGAGGAATGGTTCATCAAACGGATCAGGAAAGCGGTGGACCGGGGGATCATTCTGCTCGATGTCACACAGTGCAGCAGGGGTAGTGTTGAACTGGGCCTGTATCATACCAGCAGGGCCCTGCTGGAAGCTGGTGTAGTAAGCGGTTACGACATCACCACAGAAGCTGCCACAACAAAACTAATGATCCTGCTCGCACAAGACCTTTCTACGGATGAGATTAAAATGCTTTTAAATAAATCACTCAAAGGAGAAATAACCCTGCACTAAATGAATTTTTATTTTTTTTTTGTAATTTGCGCCGCGATTATCTTTACAATTCAGTAATTTAGC
>CAZPTO010000019.1:0-1051 GCA_964589155.1 uncultured Bacteroidaceae bacterium
ATAAGTGTTGAGTTTCACAAATGGTTGAAGAAACAATGCGGGCAAAATCTTCATAATATGTAAAGAACGCTATTACTCTTCTTTCAGTATAAGATCGAGCTCCTCGCTCAAAGCTTTTAAATCTTGCTCCAAAGATAGAAAATTTTGTTTGGATTCACAATCCAAAAGCTGAATTACAAACTGCAAGGCTGCCATGGCCAGGAAATCCTGGGGATCTTTATCAGTATACCTCTGTTTGTACTGTAAAAGCCTGTCATTGATCAACTTGGCTGCCTTTCTTATCCGCTCCTCTTCGCTTCTTTCTATTTTCAGGGGATAGAACCGCTCTGCGATCTGCACTTTTATGGCCAATTTCTCATCCATCTACCCCAATTTATCAATATAAAAGAGCAATACACCTGTCTATTTCCCGCACTATCTTATTAATCTGCAATTTTGCTTCATGAGGCTCGTCGCTTTCCGCAACAAAAGCCCTTGAAAGCTTTAGCGTATTGTTTTGTTTTTTCAGATCGTTAATTTCATTTTCATTTTCCCTGATCTTGCCTTCCAGGTCTTCTTTCTGCGATTTCAGCGATTCAGACGTTGTTTTTTGCCGTTCGAGCTTATCGGCAAGCAACTGGATTTTTTGCTTCAATTCATCAATAATATAGACCTGACTGACACTCATTAAACAGAGGTATATTTATTACAAATATAGTACTGTTTTTGATAAAATGAAACACCTTGGGAGGTGGTGAAATGAATTATTTCAGAAAAATGGCGTAACGGGCTATTTATACAATAAAAGGCCTCACCCGGGGCACAAATGTTGACCATTGCCTGATGATGTTGATACTGTGAAAGCTATTGTTGAGAAGATTCAGGCAGTGTGAATAGGTGGGAAAGAAGATAATTATATTTTTGCAGTAAACTTAGCAGCGGGGATGACGAGAATTGTATTTTTTGCAGCAGTTTACCTGGTAACCAGCAATGCGTATGGCCAGCAGCAACCTGATTTCAGGTCACCCATGGACATACCGCTTATACTTTCAGGGAATTTTGGTGAACTGAG
>CAZPTO010000019.1:1061-17026 GCA_964589155.1 uncultured Bacteroidaceae bacterium
CATTTTCATTCAGGGATAGATATCAAGACCCAGGGGGTCACAGGGCTCAATATTTTTGCCATTGAGTCGGGTTATGTTTCCCGGATCAAGGTCCAGACCGGCGGGTATGGAAAAGCGTTGTACATCGCCCACCCGGGTGGGTACACCTCGGTATATGGTCACCTGGAAGATTACAACCAGACCATCAGCAAATATGTGCGGGACATCCAGTACCACAGAAAATCGCATGGTGTTGACCTCTATCTTCAACCAGGTGAAATTGAAGTCAGCAAGGGCGATGTCATTGCGTATTCCGGTAATACGGGCAGTTCCTCGGGCCCGCACCTGCACTTTGAGATACGACGGACCAGTGACCAGCACCCTTTGAACGGCTTGTTCTTTAACTTTCCAATAGAGGACGACATCGCTCCCAGTATATTGAAAGCGGCGATATATCCGCTGGATGAATCATCCCATGTGAACGATGCTGCAGTGCCTTTATACCTGTTCACCAGGGAAAGCAACAATGTCAACAGGTTAGCAGGAGATAATCCCATCCAGGTGCACGGGCAAATCGGATTTGGTGTGGAAGTATACGATTATCTGAACGGCGCTTCCAATCGTTGTGGTGTTTTTTCACTTGATCTTAAGATTGATGGAAAGCAGGTATTCTATTCGGAAATGAACGAATTCTCCTTTGCTGAGAGCAGGTTCATCAATGCCCACATCGACTATGCATTTAAACAAGAAAGTAATCACAAAGTGCAGCGCTTGTTCAGGCTTCCTTATAATGAACTCAGCATTTATAAATTAACTGATCACGATGGTGCCGTGCTGATCACCGACACCCTTGTGCACGAAGTCAGCATCACAGCTACAGACAGCTATGGCAACAGCAGTTCACTGGCTTTCCAGGTCAAGGGTACCGGCGTGCCAGCTGTAAACAATAAAACCGCAGCCAGGGATCCCGGGCTCACCGACGATGGCTATTCACTTCCTTACAATGAAGAAAGCACCTATACTGCTCACAATATTGAACTGAGATTCCCTGCATATTGCTTCTACGAGAATATAGATTTCAATTTTAACAGGTTCCAGGGACCGGAAGCCCTGTATTCGGATATTTACCAGGTGCATGACCAAACTGTGCCTGTGCATCGCGCTTTTGAAATTTCCCTCATTCCAGGCCGCTTGCCGGAAAGGAATAGAGACAAGCTTTGCCTGTTACGTATCGAAGAAGATGGCACTTATGAATTTGCCGGGGGTGATTTTACAGGGGGGAAAGTGACCGGGCAGTTGCGTTCTCTTGGGAATTATGCCATTGGTATCGACACTGTTCCACCAGAGATTACCCCGCTTGATCTGTTTGCAGGCAAGGACATCACCTCGCAGCCCGGCATCAGGTTCAGGATCATAGATGATTTGTCAGGGATCGACAGTTACAATGGAACTATCAATGGACAGTGGGTGCTGTTTGAATATGATCCGAAAAACAATCTCCTCTTCCACGAATTCGACAGCAGGGTTCCATTTTCAGAAAAAAATAACGAACTTGAGATTGAATTAAAAGATGCGAAAGGAAATACAACGAATTATCATACGACCTTTCTAAGATAATTGTACATGTCTGACCAGGAAGAATTCATTGTGCTTGGCCTTATGTCGGGCACCTCCCTCGATGGTGTTGACCTCGCGCTATGCAAATTCACCGCATCCGCGGGAACGATGCACTACAACCTCATCGATGCGGCCACAATCACTTACCCCTATTACCTGAAAGAAAAACTGGACGATGCTTTGAACATCAGTCCACAGGATCTCCATTCCCTCGACCAGGAACTTGGCGGATTTTATGCGGAACAAATCCTGGAGTTTTTAAAAAATCACACCCCATCCCCCCTGCTGATCGCCTCTCATGGACATACTGTGCTGCATCAACCTGACAAAGGCATTACGATGCAGATCGGCAATGGCGATTTGATCGCAAAGCGGACCGGGATCATCGTTATCAATGATTTCAGAATGCAGGATGTATCCAAAGGTGGTCAGGGTGCACCACTTGTGCCTGTTGGTGACAGGGACCTTTTTGGGGATTTCCGTTTCTGCCTGAACCTCGGAGGTATTGCAAATATTTCTTTTGACCAGGATGGAATAAGGACGGCTTGTGATATTTCTCCATGCAATATGGCGTTAAACACCATTGCTTCGTGGATTGACATTGAATATGACAGGAATGGTGATTTAGCCTCCCGGGGGGCAGTTGATTCGGATCTGCTGAACCGCCTGAGTGCCCTGGAATATTACCGTCTTCCTGCACCAAAATCACTGGGTAAAGAATGGTTTATGCGTACCTTCCTTCCGGAAATCAGCCAGGCTGAGATCACGATCGAAGATCTGCTTTGCACGGTCAATGAGCATATCTCCGACCAGGTTGCTGCATTTATAAACACCTGTCACACGAAAGGATCCAGGGTATTGATCACCGGTGGCGGGGTCCATAACAAGTTCCTTATAAGCCGTATCGGAAACAAATGCCGGAGTGAGCTGTTTATACCTGGTGAACAAATAATTGATTTCAAGGAGGCCATTGTATTTGCCTACCTTGGCCTGCTCAGGTTCCAGGATAAGATCAATGTGCTGGCTTCTGTTACCGGAGCGCACACTGACACCTCGGCAGGGATTATTAATCATCCAAACTAAATGATTATGGAAAATTTTGTTGCGTACAATCCTACCAGGCTTCATTTTGGTAAAGGCGTCGTGAACGATCTTGGAACAGCTGCGGTGTCCCTTGGTAAAAAAGCACTCCTGGTTTATGGAAAAGGAAGTGTGCTGCGGAATGGCAGTTATGACGATACCTTAAAACAATTGCAGGAAAAAAACATATCCGTATTTGAGTTCAATGGGATCAAACCCAATCCTGTGGTAACCGATGTTGATGAAGCTGCGCGACTCGGTATTGCAGAAGACATCGATTTTGTGGTGGCCGTTGGAGGCGGAAGCGTGATCGACTCTGCCAAGGTTATTGCAATGTGCATCGCTGATGAGGTAAGTGGCTGGGAAGTGATGACCGGAAAACATACGCCTCAATCCTCCAAACCCCTTATTGCAGTGCTGACACTCGCTGCTACAGGGACGGAAATGAACCCGGTGGCTGTTTTACAGAATCACGATACGGATCAGAAGATCGGTTTCAGACATGAGCTGATGTTTCCTGTACATTCATTCCTGGACCCAACCTACACGATGAGTGTGCCGGCAATTTATACGGCCTACGGCATTGTCGACCTGGTGGCACATTCACTGGAGGCCTGGTTTGGTGACGGTCAGGCGGAACTTTCAGACAGGTTCGTGGTATCGATCATCCGTGAAGCAATGGAGATTGGTCCGCTTCTGATGAATGATTTGGAACAGTATGAATATCGTGCACGTATCATGTGGGCTGCCACCAATGCACTGAATGATACGACAATGCATGGAAGGGTTTCCGGTGACTGGGGGGTGCATGCGCTGGGTCACACGCTCTCGTATTTATACGATACAGCACATGGAGCAACACTTTCCATTTTTTATCCAGCATGGATGCGCCGACTGACAGAACACCATCCTGAACGGATCATCCAGCTGGGCAAAGCTCTTTTTGATGTGGATACAGCAGAAGCCACCATAGCAGGATTCGAATCATTCTTCCGGGAACTCGGCGCCCCGGTCAGGGCAGCAGCGGCCGATATATCTCCGGAAAAAAAGGATGAGATCCTCTCAATGATGAACAAGAACAAGGCCAGCGGTGTCCATATCGGGCTTTCCGAGGCGGATCGGAAACAGATCGTTGATATGATCTTTGAATAAGTACCCGGCACCAAGGAAAAGAGGTGCTTCACCAGTGAGGAATATATAGAAAATAAGTAAGGGATATACAAAGGGATATACAAAGGGATATACACAGAAGAAGGGTGCTCCTGGCGGAACACCCTTCCCTTTTCAAACTACTAACTAAAACTACCAACTAAACTACTAACTAAAACTACTAACTAAACTACCCTAAATATTTTATGCAGAACTTTGCTTCAAATTTTATACCACAAATGTAATATGTTTTTCTGAGATGCCAAATTAAATTAGTGTTAATTAAAGTTAAATTTATTAAATAAGATGTTTTCTATTTCGCACCCCATTATTTTCATCTGTTAAGACAAATATATATCAATTTTGTTTTATCACCCCCCTAAATTACATGCTTAATTATATTTTTATAATTTTAACAAAAAACACAAATCGCTGAGAACAAGTCAAATAATGTTTTTAAATATAAATGCTTGTTTCTTCATTCTAAAAATGATTTCTTTAAGCTCTCGATTTCTAAACATATTAAATAGTCTAATTATATTAAATATTCGACAAAGATGAAAAGACTGATCGTTATACTTCTTACAGCCGGATTATTGCAGGTATCCACAGAGATTCGTTCCTGTACCAATTTCCTGGTTACTCCGGGAGCATCGGTAAACGGCACTTCCATGATCACATATGCAGCGGATGCACATGTATTATACGGCGAATTATACTTCACTCCTGCTGCCACGTATCCGGAAGGTACGATGTTAAGTATTTATGAATGGGATACGAACAAATTCCTTGGACAGATCAAACAGGTACGAAAAACCTACTCCGTGGTTGGCAACATGAACGAGCACCAGTTGGCCATTGGTGAAACCACGTATGGCGGCCGCGGTGAGCTACGTGACACCACGGGTATTATTGATTATGGAAGCCTGATCTATATTACACTGCAGCGGGCAAAAACTGCAAGGGAGGCAATCAACATCATGGCTGAGCTGATGGATACCTATGGATATTACAGTTCGGGTGAATCTTTTTCCATTTCAGATCCCAATGAAGTATGGATCATGGAGCTGATCGGAAAAGGTACGAAGATGGTCACCAAAGGCAGGGGCAAAAACGCTGTGACATACAATGCCAATAAAGGTGCTGTATGGGTAGCAGTCAGAATACCAGACGGGTATATATCAGGCCATGCCAACCAGGCCAGGATACAGCAATTCCCGCTGGATGATCCTGAAAATTGCCTCTATTCAGAAGATGTGATTGATTTTGCCCGGGAGATGGGATATTACGAAGGCAGTGATGAAGACTTCAGTTTTTCTGATACATATGCACCTGTTGATTTTGGGGGAGCCAGGTTTTGTGACATGCGTGTATGGTCGTTCTTCAAGGAAGTGAATGATGATATGGACCAGTATTTCTCATATGTAAAAGGTGAAGACCTGGACAACAGGATGCCCTTGTATATTAAACCCAACCGGAAGCTATCCAATTACGACCTGATGAACTTCATGCGGGATCACCTGGAAGGTACAGAACTCGACATGCGCAAGGATGCAGGCGCAGGTCCTTTTGAGCTCCCCTACCGCTGGCGTCCGCTTTATTGGGAAGTAGATGGAAAAACCTACTGCAATGAGCGCACCACGGCTACACAGCAGACCGGCTTTTCTTTCGTGGCGGAGAGTCGTCCGGGCATGCCTGACATCATCGGTGGAATTCTTTGGTTTGGTGTTGATGATGCTGCGTCTACTGTTTATGTTCCAATGTATTGTGGCATGACAGACGTGCCATTCAGCTATGCCGTGGGCAACGGTGACCTGCTTACCTATTCTGAAAGTTCGGCATTCTGGACATTCAACCTGGTCTCCAACTTTGCATACCTGCGCTACAATCTTGTCATGGAAGATGTCCGCAAAAAACAGGATGCCATGGAAAAAGGGTTCATTGAAAAGGTACAGCAGGTGGATCAGAAGGCAATGGCACTTTATGAAGAAGATCCGGGGGAGGCGCGCGATTATATAACCAACTTTTCAGTAAATGCCGGAAATCACACGGTAGCTGTCTGGAAAGAATTGGGACAGTACCTGCTGGTGAAATTTATCGATGGAAACGTAAAGAAAGAGAAGAACGGAAGATTTCTCCGCAATGAATACGGATATCCTGTGAGTCCGGATCAACCCGGCTATTCAGAAGAATGGAGGCGCAATGTAGTGAAAGACACGGGAGATAAGCTGCTGGTACCCGGCGATGACGGACACTAAGGTTGACCCGAAGTAAGTTGTCAGTGCCAGGCGATCACGAACAATAGCGGTGCATGCAGATCAGCTGCTGGGTCACAATCATAATGGCACTGCGGGAGGGTATTAACTTTGGAGAAAAAATTGTTAATAAATACTGTTTTATTACCAAATAATTTTCTAATTTTGCGACCTGTTAAAATGACAGGAACACACTAAAATACTTGAGCGATGAATTTAATGGATGTAGTAAAGGAGAATTACGCTGCAGAGACCAGCCTGCCGGATTTCAAAGCGGGTGATACAATAACTGTACATTATAAGATTAAGGAAGGTAGTAAAGAACGTATCCAGCAATTCAGGGGCACAGTACTTCAGAGAAGAGGCACTGGAAACACCGAAACATTCACTGTTCGCAAGATGTCCGGTAACGTAGGCGTTGAGCGTATCTTCCCCTCTGCATCTCCTTTCATTGATAAAATTGACATTAACAAAAGAGGTCGCGTTCGCCGCGCCCGGATCTTCTACCTGAGGAAACTGACCGGTAAACGTGCACGGATCCAGGAAAAGAAATACTAAGTTTTTAAACGGATGGACCAGTAGCTCAACTGGATAGAGTACCTGACTACGGATCAGGAGGTTGGGGGTTCGACTCCTCCCTGGTTCACATTGTAAATCCTGAAAGCCCCGTTATCATTGAGATAGCGGGGTTTTTCTGTTTTTCTGCACCAAGGAAAACCAGTGGTTGGGAGCAATGGAAAATACTTTGGATGGCAGATGAAGAACATTTTATTACGTGTCTTGTTTATACCTGAAAACACAGAATATGGAACTTGAAAAGAAAAAATGTATCCCCTGTGAAGGTGGTGTTCCACCGCTTACAGAAGATGAGATACTCGAGTACATTACCCTGGTAAAGGGATGGATCGTCAGGGATAACCAGAAGATCACCAAGTCCTATCATTTTGTCAATTTCAAGCATACCATGACCTTCGTGAATGAAGTAGCCGGGATTGCAGAGGAAGAAGGACATCACCCGGTGATGCACATCGGATACGGGAGTGCGGAGATTGAATTATGGACACACGCCATCGACGGACTTTCCGAAAATGATTTTATCATCGCAGCGAAAATCGACCGACTCTAAAAAAAACTGTGCATTATTATCCATCCGGCTCAAGAACCAACTTTTCGGTGATGATCTTGCCTGCCAGGTGCCTCGGAACTTCTTCAAAATAAAGATTTTGCGCCGATATGTTGGGGTGAAGGGTACCCTGAAGGATTTCCTTTTCATCGCGCGGTCGGTCCCGGAACGGGGCATTCTGCCTGGACCGGTTGAGTTTCCTGGATTCAGTGAGTACAAAGACCGGAACATTGAATTCGTTCGCAGCAAGTACCATCTGCAGGGAGCCTGTTTTATTAATGATGACATCCCTGCGCACCTGGTCCGCCGCAAGAATCAGGTAATTCGTTTGCCGCATCATCTCTCCAACCAGCGCATCAGGGATCAGTTGCACCTGGTATCCCATTTCAGCCAGCTCAATCGCCTGGATCCTCCCTTCTTCGGCGGGCGCTGAAAGCGTCTGGATCACCTTAATTTCAACCTGTTCTTTTGACAACAGTCGAAAGACTTCGATGACCGTTCCACTGTTACTGTGCAGCATAACCGTACTGTTCTTCAGTCGCGCCAGGCGAAGCAGGTTGTTTTTAAGCAATTGCGGGGCGCGTTCCCAAAAGGCTTTATATTCATCAATAAACTCCAGGTAATTTGCCGGATAGTTCCTGACAGATATGTTGTGTGTAAGGATCAGTTCCTCACAAAAATGCCTGATCACAGTAAACATTTCCGTTTTACGGCGGACCTGTTCGATATAACTGATAAATGTGGCCGGATCCAATTCATGATCCATCAGTTCATTCTCCAGCGCAATCATCAGCTTGTTCAATAGCGTGACAGAGCCGCTTACTTTGTCATTCAACACCTGTTGTATGGAAGGAGGCAATCTCATGGCTGACACATTTTTGTTTTCAAGTATGGAAGATATGGTTATAAAAGCAACAGAACCCAATGGCAGCCATAAATGTAAATCATTTCCGATAAAATTGCGATAAGAACAGGTATATTAATCTCCCGTGGCCCGGTCCGAATGAAAATTAAAAAAAAATAAATATCTTGCCACAACTGAAATTACACTTTAACAAACATCCGTGATATAACCCAACATATCATGCATACCAATAAAACCATTCGCATTACTGCATATTTCATGCTGACCATTGGGGCCATTAATCTCCTGATGTGGGGTTTCCTGATCGCTTCAGGCCAGGCAGAGAGCTTCAAAGACGAGCCCATCGCCTATATTTTTCACTGGATATCGGAATTTGGAACAGCACTGCTGCTTATCACTGCAGGAATGTTTATTATCCTGAATAAGGCCCATTCACTGAACCTGATGTTCCTGGCACTCGGTGCTTTGCTGTTGGCCATCGGCGGCGCCTTATACTATTATCTGAATCATTTCGAGGTTGCCATATTCGTCATTACTGCACTGATCACTGCAGCGACTATTTTGTTCATTCTTATCAATTATCGCGACACCTGGGATTTTATATTCCTGTCAGCAGGATTGACCATGTATGCACTTATAAATATTATGGGACAGGGATTCCAGGAGGCTGATCCCACACTTGTTTCGATGTCTGTCCCTTCCAGCCTTTTTATGCTTTTGCTGATCACGGGACTGCTGCGGAAAGACCAAAGGTCATCAGTACCTGGAGATTCTAAAGATCCTGCAATGGCGATGAAAGATCAAGGTATTCAGTAACATAAAAGTATCAACGAAAACCCTCTCCTCATGAAAGTAACCCGAACCTTCGACTTGCTGGAACGTTATGAACAAAAGTTCGACAAAGATGCAGCGCTTTCTGTAAAACGTTCCGGCAAATGGCAATCATGGTCTACCCGGGAATATATCGATACCTGCTATGATGTAGCATGTGGTCTCCTGGAGATGGGCTTCAGTAAAGGAGACAAGATCCTTACCGTCACCAATAACCGTCCGGAATGGAATTTCGTGGACCATGGCATGTCCATGTGCGGCATCATCCACGTGCCTGTGTACACTTCGCTGAGCGAAGGTGAGTATACCTACATTATCAACCACGCGAATGTAAAGATGGTGCTGGTAGCCGACAGGAAACTTTTTCAAAAACTTTCCCTGGCAAGCAAAAGCACAAAAGTCGAAAACCAGGTCTACACATTTGATGCAGTGGAAGGTGCTCCCAATTGGACTGAAATTGCGGAAGCCGGAAAGAAAAGCAGGGTCAGGCGAAAGAAGGAGATCGTGGAAATCAAAAAGTCTATTTCTGAAAATGATTTCGCCTCACTGCTATACACCTCGGGAACGACAGGAAACCCGAAGGGCGTGATGCTCTCTCATGAAAACCTGGTGAAGAATTTTATTGCTGCGGCCGGAATCTTCAGATTGAAGCCAGAAGAAAAGTACCTGAGCATCCTGCCGCTCTGTCATGTTGGGGGCAGAATGGGCAATTACCAGACCCAGTACAGTGGAACGGGGATCTATTATGCCGAGAACATGGGGGCTTTCGCAAGGGCAATGAAGGAGATCAATGCCCATGGATTCGATGCAGTGCCGCGGGTGCTTGAAAAAGTGTATGAAAACATTATATCAAAGGGCAATCAACTCTCCGGTCTTAAAAAGAAGATATTCTTCTGGGCAGTCCGCCTTGGGTTCAAATACGATGCGTATGGAAACAACAGCTGGTGGTATCAGAAAAAACTACAGTTTGCTGACAAGATGATCTTCAGTAAATGGCGTGAAGCCCTTGGTGGTGAGGTTCGATTGGTCGGTTGCGGCGGTGCCAGTCTCCAACCCTCGCTCGAAAAATTGTTCTGGGCAGCAGGTGTGCAGGTCATCAATATGTACGGCCTCACCGAGACCTCACCCATCATCACCATCAGTAACACGGAAGCTGGAAGATTTAAGCTGGGCACGGTGGGATCACTGATTGACGGAGTGGAACTTAAGATTGCTGATGACGGGGAAATCCTCTGTCGTGGGCACAATGTAATGCTGGGGTATTATAAGGATGCTTCCATGACACGAGAAGCACTGGATGATGACGGATGGTTCCATACCGGGGATATCGGACAGCTGACTGAGGAAAAATTCCTCGTAGTCACAGACAGGAAAAAAGAGATATTCAAACTTTCCAACGGTAAATTCATTGCCCCGCAATTGATCGAAGGAAAATTTAAACAATCTGCCCTTATTGATAACCTGATGGTTGTCGGCGAGAACAAGAAATACGCAAGTGCACTCGTGGTGCCGGAATTTGAGTCGCTTGGCAAGTGGGCCGATGGCGTGAATGTGAGTTTTTCCAGCAAAGATGAGCTGATCTGCATGCCTGAAACCCAATTGTACATGCAGCAAGAGATCAATCAATACAACAACATGGTCAGCGATCATGAGCGCATTTTGAGGTTCCGCCTGGTACCTGACACCTGGTCTCCGGAAAGTGGAGAACTCTCTCCCACCCTGAAGCTAAAGCGGAAGGTGATCAATGAAAAATACAATCAACTCATTGAAAATATATACCTTCAATAGCCGCCCATCATGCAGATTGAAGAAGTAATAAGCAGAAAACAGGCGAGGGATTTTCTCCGGGTTCCAAAGGTGCTGTACAGGAACGACAGCACATGGGTATGCCCGCTGGACCGGGAGATCAATGCAGTATTTGATCCCGGGAAAAATACATTTTTCAAACATGGTGAAGCCACCCGCTTTGTGCTCAGGAATGAAAAAGGTCAGTTAAAAGGCAGGATCGCTGCCTTTATCGATCGGAAAACGGCCTGGACCAGCGCACAACCCACCGGGGGAGTTGGCTTTTTTGAGTGCATCAACGACCAGGGGGCAGCAAATCTGCTCTTCGATACGGCAAAGGACTGGCTTGCCTCCAGGAAGATGGAAGCAATGGATGGTCCTGTAAATTTCGGGGAGACCGACAAATACTGGGGGCTATTGGTTGAAGGCTTCTCGCACCCGGCCTACGAAATTGCCTATAATTTCCCTTATTACCAGCCGCTTTTTGAAAACTATGGTTTCCAGACCTACTATAACCAGGAGGGATTTCACCTGGATATTACCCGTCCCCTGCCGGACAGATTTGCAAAGATCGCAGGGTGGCTGCTGCGCAAGGAAGCTTATACGTTTGAACACTTCAGGTGGAAAGAAATCGATCGTCATGTTCATGATTTTGCCGAGGTATATAACCAGGCATGGGCATCCTTTAAGCAGCATTTTGAGCCGATGCAGCCCGAATATATTATCCTGACACTGAAAAAAGCGCGGATGATCATCGAAGAAGCATTTATCTGGATCGCATATCACCAGGGAAGGCCCATCGCGATCTACCTGATGTATCCGGATTTGAACCAGATCCTTGCACACCTGGATGGAAGAATGCACGTTTGGAACATGTTGAAATTCCTCTATCTGAAGCATACGAAGACCATGACGCGTGCAAGGGGCGTGTTAATGGGGGTGATTCCGGAATTCCAGGGCAGAGGAGTTGAGGCCGCCCTGGTTATGAAGCTGCAGGAGATGTTTAAGCGTAAGCCGCATTACAGGGAGATCGAGTTTTCATGGGTGGGTGATTTTAACCCGAAAATGAAAAACATATTCCTTTCCGTGGGCAGTGTACCGGTAAAAAAATACAAAACATACAGGTATCTTTTCGATCGGGAAAAACCATTTAAAAGATACCCCATACCAGGAAAATAAGAAGCAAAATTAAATCCGCATCATAGGAGATTGTTAATTCAATCGTGTAATTAAAAACAGAAGAAATAGTTAATATGAAATACGATGTGATCATTATAGGTGGCGGACTGGGCGGACTTTGTGCCGGGGCCAAACTTGCAAAAGAAGGAAAGCATATCCTGTTGCTGGAACAACATGATCGTCCCGGCGGATGCGCGACTACCTTTCAACGCAAAGAATACACCATGGAGGTAGGGCTTCATGAGATGGACGGGCTGCATCCTTCTGACGGTAAGACCAAAATATTCAATGACCTGGGACTGTTTAACGGGGTTGAATATCTTCCGGTACCTGAGTTTTTCAGGTTTTATAATGGCAGGACCGACATCGTGATGCCGCATGACCCTGAACAGGCCAAAACTGTTTTAAAGACGACCTTTCCAGGTGAAGCGGCAGGTATCGATACCTATTTTGACAGATTGATGAATGCGCGCAGGATCAATGTACTGGAAAGGAAACAGCCTGATATTTCCATCGGAGAATTCCTGGATTCCATTTTCAGCGACGAGGAGATCAAACTTGTTTTACTCGGCAACCTGGGCTATTTTCATGATGATCCTTACAGTCTTTCACTCCGCTATTTTTCCATGGCTGAAAGCGCCTATTTTCATGGAAGGGCCAATTTTATCAAAGGAGGTTCTCAACAGCTTTCCGACAAGCTGGTAAGTGTCATTCGCGACCATGGTGGCAAAGTATTGCTGAACCACAAGGTCACCTCCATTGACGCAGAAGATGGAAAGATCTTATCGGTTAGATTTATCAATACACTGCCAGGCGATCACTCCATTGTAGAAGCCCGGTCAGCGGATTTCATTGCCAATGCAGCCCTGCCCCTGGTATCGGACATGATCAATGCAGCGGAAGGAGCAAGACTATCAGAAGAGATTTCCCGGCAACCCCCTGGTGCATCGCTGCTGACTGTATATTATGGTTTTTCGAAGTCACCGAAAGAATTGGGACACGCCTATTACTCGACTTTTGTTTTCGATGGTTCCGTGAGGACGCAGAAAGACATCAAAGGCAACAACAGGGATGACTTTTCACGTCGCGGATTTACATTTGTGGATTACAGCCAGGTGGATGCGGAACTGGCCCCACCGGGGAAAAGTGTAGGAGCAATATGTTGCATTGATTACCTCGAAGACTGGAAAGATCTGTCGAAAGAGGAATACAAGACGAAAAAACAGCTGGCTGGCGAGCAACTCACTGCGCGATTGGAGCAGCTGATCCCCGGTTGCAGGGAGCATATTGCACACAAGGAGGTGGCAACGGCCAGGACTGTGCATCGCTATACCCTCAATCCCGGGGGTGCTGTATATGGATTCGCACAGTTGCCCAACCGGCCGGCCCTGAAATCTATCGGTGCAATCACTAACCTGCATGTGGCTTCGGCATGGGGAAAATTCGGAGGTGGTTTCTCAGGAGCCCTGTTCAGTGGCTACATGACCGCCGTGGATCTATTGCGCAGCTCCAGGTAAATCCGGCTGAGCGTGATACGCAGGATAACGTCCCGGTAAGATAACTATCAAAAATAGCAGGTATAAAACAAGCTGGCGCCCCTCTTACTTGTTGATCACTTCGACAACGAAAGGTTCAAAGAGTCCGTAATCCACCAGGTCATATTTGATTCCGGGTGGTTGTGCTGCCGGTGCCTGCCGGAAACTTCGGGGTGTTACGATTCCTCTGCTGGCGACATTGTGATGTGGGCCCAACAGGTTCTTTAGTGAACCATAGATGGTCACCGTGACCTGGTTCTCTCCTTTTCGGACAAATGGGTCGATTCGAAGCGCATAGGGTTTCGTAAAAATATTCCCTGCAGGCTTCTCGTTTACATGCACTGCAGCCACTGTTCCATGCCAACCGGGCAATACAACTTTCGCCATTCCGGTCTTTTCAAGTTCAAATGTTGCTGAATATACCACCCTGTCGCTGTAAAATGGCATGCCGGCATTCTTCCAGGATCCGATTGCACGCTCTGTTGGTGCTGCCAACAGCCAGCCTTTGTTAAGCGGAAGGATATCAAACTTGCCAAGCAGGAATACAGGTGCCAGTTCGGAATAAACAGACATTGGATCAGCCTTCAGTTCGATATAATTGTCCCCGGGAAGGATCCCTTCTTCGAACCTGTACACACCAAAGCCCTGGTCAAGCCACCAGGTTTCGGGTTCAGGTTCAAGCAGCATATTATTGAGCCTGACTTCATATAAATGGGGTCGTTCAACGATCAAACGAAGATCGGTAGAACTAAAATCCGTATCGACAAAAAATGGATATTGCACTGTGAACCCGGAACCGGGAGGAAACGTATCCCGCTCAATAATCTCTTTCCGGAACTGGGAAGTTGATGCCCAGGGATTCGCTTTAAAGCCATGGTGCCTGTATATGTCTGTTTGCACTTCATAATAATATTTAACAGACGATGTATCATTATCCAGCATAACCCGGCAGTAGTCCAGATTGAGTACATTCATCCCGGGAACAGTTGTTTCAATGGCGGAAAGGATTACTTCTTCTTCCTCGCCATTCCATTTTCGCTGGCGTTGCATTTTGCCGGGTATTTCATTATCACCAATGAATAAGAGTATGGATCCACAGGGATCCAGTTCTGCATCAAAGCTGATAATGTTTCCTGAGAGGACCCCCGGGTATTGTTCAACTTTTCCTGTAAAAAGATCCATGTGCGCAATATCGCTCCCCTGGCTCAGCATGCTCACCACACACGATTCCTCTTTGCTGGAATTCACGAGAAAGAGCAACTGCCCGTCTTCCAGTTGCCTGCGCATATGCAACAGGTCACCACCCCGCTGTTCGACGATCACAAAATCATCCCTGTGCAGGTAATTGATCAGCCTCGGGTCGTTGCATCCTCCCAGCGAATACCATTGGTCCACATAGGTCTCTGACCATTTTACGCACTTATCGCTCGCCTTTCCATCGATGAAGGCGGGAGGTTCACAAAGTGCTATAACGATCCCTCCTGCCGCGAGGTATTGTTCAATCAGTTCTGCGGTCTCACTGTTCACATTGGTCATAAAGCGCGGGATAACAATGTAATTGTATTTACGCTCCCCGATCACAAAAAGATCGTCTTCCACGCTTCCATGGTCCCTGATGATGTTTTCTGATCCCAGGTCATACTCAATCTGCTCACTTTCAAGGAGTGCAAGCAGTGTCCTGAATTCTTCGTTCACATCCTCCAGCTGATCCTGGCTCCCCCGGGGTTGATAATTCATCCATACAGAGGTAGTCGGCTCCAGCAGGAGCGTCCTGTTGAGTTGCTCACCGGAGCTGAGTGCGAGGGATAACCTGCTGAAATAGGTATTCAACACCGGATATTCATCCCAGTATGGTGCATGGTGTGAAAATGACTGGGGGAAATCGTGTTTACGGTCTCCCAGGATGCTCTGATAAGACAGGTGTTGGTTCATCATGTTCACTCCGAGTACGAACTCCCAGTCTCCGTTTCGCTTCATATCCTCGAATGTCAGTTCCCAGCCAGATGCCCCGTAGGTCTCACTGAGCTTCCGCACCTTCCCTAATTGGTTTCCCACGCTGTTGAGCTCGCGCACTGCACGAATATTTCCAAACTGACCGGGTCTTTCCTGCCAGGAATTAAACAGCATATCGATTCCCGGCACCTGGTGCCAGGCATACATGGCCATATCATCCGGACCGTAATGCGGCCTGGGCCAGTCATGTTCCCAATAGTGACCGGTCCAAAGCAGGTCATTTGCTTCGGTGTAATTATGCCAGGGCCTGGACCACCTTTCGATAAACAGCTCAAGCAATAGCTGGTAGTAATTGTGGCGCACCTGCCCGGACATGGGACTGCGTTCAACCAGGGCTGCAAGATGTGGCTCAAGGCTGTATCCCCAGCGTTCCCTGAACCGTTCGAAAAGATCCGGGGTCCAGCGGATCAGTTCACCTTCGCCCTGCGGCGCAATATGGGGTTCATCTGTAAATATCCCGGGGATCACATTACCAAAGAAGGCGCCCGAATATTCTTCATACCCTTTCATTGTCAGCTCGATAAATTTTTCAGTCACCCCCGGATGAAGCAAGT
>CAZPTO010000020.1:0-17025 GCA_964589155.1 uncultured Bacteroidaceae bacterium
GGGGTAGCGGGGCCTGGTTCTTCGGCTGCAGGAACGTGATCGCCCAGTACAACACTTCACTGCACGTGCGCGGACCCGCTGATTCTTACAGTATGCATATCGATTACGGAAACATGAATGTCATATTGCAATACAATTACAGTGAGGACAGTGAGGGTGGTTTCGCAGAGATACTCGGAAAAAACGTCAATTCCGTCTACCGCTACAATGTAAGCGTCAATGACGGTATTCGTAGTAAAAAAGGCAATTCAATCTGGATATCCACCTATGCCGGGGCGACCAACAGGGTACCGTCCGACAGTAATTATGTGTACAATAACACCATCTATGTGGATCAGCCCATAACGCCTGACATCTATATTGAAGGGAAGCGTTCCTTCCTGTATAACAATATTTTTTACGCTTCCGGAACTGCATCCATCGGTAACGAGACAGAAGTCATTACTTCTGCGGGAGGTGCACTGTTGATGTCCCATAACCTTTTCTTCGGGAATGTCAATACATCCTTTTCTGAACTGGACCTGGCACCTGTAACTGGTGACGCTTTGTTTTCAAACCCATCAGCGGATGCGCCGGCCGGTTTCATGTTGTTGCCCGGAAGCCCCGCATTAAACACAGGTACGACGTTCCCGGAGCCTCCATTCCCCATGGCCGGGAAAGGGATATTCAAAGATATTAACAGCACACCAGATGCGGATATGTTCGGTAATTCAGTGGATTTTAGTGGTTTGGTAACGAATATCGGCGCTTACAACGGCGATGCGCTGTCTTCGATAGGCGCAAACTTGAAGGAAATTGATTTTGATATGGCAGTGTATCCCAATCCTGCTTCACGCTGCGTGAACCTGGATCTTTCAAGTGAACATCCGGGACATGTCAAGGTGGAAATAGTGAATTTGAAGGGAGGACTGGTATTGCGGGAAGGCCGTATCCTGGTCCCTGGGCGAAACACTTTTCGCTTGCTTCTGCCGAAAGGTATCACAGATGGAATCTATGTTGTCAATATTCGCAGGGAGGGCCACACCATTTCAAACACAATGGTTGTTTCAGGAATGTAATGGGATGAAAAATATACGTAACATATTGTATATGGAAAGAATAGTAGTTGGATTGATTCTTTTTTTCGCTGTGACAGGAAAAAGCGTGACCGCAGGTGAACCTGAATGGGATGATGTAAACGTTTTGCAGCGCAACCGTGAAAAGCCACACACGACGATGATGGTTTTTGATACGGAACAGGAGGCCATCGCACTGGGCAGGAAGGAATCGCCCTACTACCATTCCCTCAATGGCTACTGGAAGTTCAATTGGGCAAAAAGCCCGGCGGAACGGCCCGTGGATTTTTACCGGGAGAAAGTTGATGTCTCAGGCTGGGATTCTATCATTGTACCCTCCAACTGGGAAATCGAGGGGTACGGGATTCCAATTTATACCAACAGGGAATACCCGTATGATCCGGAAAACCTGGAAGCACCCAGGGACTGGAATCCCGTGGGCAGTTACCGCAGGCAATTTACAATTCCCGATGGTTGGGAGGACCGGGAGGTGTATCTCACCTTTGCGGGGGTACAATCTGCATTTTACGTATGGATCAACGGCAAACAGGTTGGCTACAGCCAGGGAAGCCGCACACCTGCTGAGTTTGATATCGGGAAATACCTTCGACGAGGATCAAATCAACTGGCGGTTGAAGTATATCGATGGAGCGATGGTTCCTACCTGGAGGACCAGGACTTCTGGCGGCTCAGCGGTATTTTCAGGGACGTATACCTGTGGTCCGTACCGTCGGTTCATATCCGGGATTTTAAGGTGCACGCAACCCTGACGCAAGATTACAAAAAAGGAATGTTCGGCCTGGAGGGTGAGCTTGTACGCAAAGAACGCCGGAATGTGACTGTGGAATATTATTTATACACTTCTGGCGGAAACGAATTGTTGCAGGGGGCAGCCAGGTTTACAGGGGATGATAGCTTCATTGTTGATGTACAGGTCTTAGATGATATTCAGCCCTGGAGTGCAGAAATGCCAGTCCTTTACCTGCTGATTTTGAAACTGCGCGATGCACAGGGAAATATCCTGGAAGTCATCCCGTGGCGGACCGGGTTCCGCAAAACGGAAATCAGTGGTGGAAGGCTGCTGGTCAACGGGAAAGCGATCCTGCTGAAAGGTGTGAACCGGCATGAGCACGACCCGGAGACCGGGCATTACGTCACCCGTGCGGACATGATCAGGGATATTGTCATGATGAAACGCTACAACATCAATGCAGTTCGTACCAGTCATTATCCCAACGATCCCGAATGGTACGCACTGTGTGATGTATACGGGATCTACCTGATCGATGAAGGGAACATCGAAACCCATGGCTTTGGCAATGATCAAAACAACAGGCTCAGCAACCATCCCGACTGGGAGGAAGCCTATCTTGACCGTGTAAAGCGGATGGTATACCGCGACCGCAATCATCCCTCAGTGATTATCTGGTCCATGGGAAATGAAAGCGGTGATGGTCCGAATGTCAAGGTGTGTTATAACTGGGTGAAGCAAACAGATCCCTCAAGACCATTCCTGTATGAAGGTACGACCCGGCAGGGAGCCAACGAATATGCCGACATCTATTCAAGGATGTATGATACTCCTGAAACGTGCGAAAGAATTATCCGGGAAAAATCCGGCATGCCATTTCTCCTGTGTGAGTATGCACACGCGATGGGAAACAGCAGCGGCAACCTTGCCGAATACTGGGACCTGATCTATGCTGACAATAACTTCCAGGGAGCGTTTGTGTGGGACTGGATGGATCAGGGAATCGCGCAGCTGGTGCCTGCAGCCTACAGGAAAGCATCCGGGAAGGACACTTTTTATGCATATGGCGGCTGGTGGGAGGAGCCTGCAGGACTCCACCATGCCGGAAATTTCTGTATGAACGGACTCATGGGTTCAGACATGATGCCCCATCCGGGGGCAGAAGCGGTGAAGTACCACTACCGCTATCTGCATACGGTTCCTGTTTCCACATCCGGTCCCGGTGCCCTGATTTTCCGCATAGATAACCGGTTTGATTTTTTTAATGCGATGGAAATCGCTTCCGGACACTGGAGACTGCTGGAGGATGGCGCAATGATTGCTTCCGGTTCAATCGATGAGATGAATATTCCTGCAGGAGAGACGAGGGAAATTGTGATTACACCCCATTACGGTGATGAAGGTGGGCGCATCAGGGGTGCAGGGGTAAATATCCCAAATGCAGATCAGGCCATTAGCCCGCAACCTGGCAAAGAGTACCTGCTTACGTTCAGCTATCGCCTGAAGTCCCCCACTTTTTATGCAGATGCGGGATATGAGATTGCATGGGACCAGTTCCCTGTCTTTGAAAGTGCGTCCCGGCTTCCGGCTGCGGTTGAAAGCAAGCAGGCTCCCCAATGGAGAGAGAACGGAAGAAAAATATATGTAGGCGGAGCATCTTTCGAGGCCGTCTTTGACAAAGTTACCGGGCAGATGGATACCTATTACTACATGGACGAGTTGGTGATCAGTGACGGTCCTTCACCTGATTTCTGGCGTGTCCCTACCGACAATGACCGGGGAGCTGTGAAGAGCGGAAGGAAGGACCTGCCCGACCTGCGGATGTGGGAACACGCAGGATTCATGGAAGTAGAAAATTTTAATATCACAGAAGACGGGAATGTGCTGAAAATGAAGGCTGAAGGTGTATTCCCGGTTACCGGTGCAACCTTTGAGATTACTAACCTGGTATATGGGGACGGGACGATTGATTTGGAGTATCGGTATGAAGCAGGTGAACAGGATTTGCCAATGATGCCGAGATTTGGTACGAGAATGCACCTGGCACCCGGGTACGAGCAGATTGAATGGTACGGCAGAGGGCCCGCTTCCACCTACATCGACCGCAATTGTGAGCCGGTCGGGTTATTCAGATCAAGCGTGTCTGAAGAATGGGTATCATACTCCAGGCCGCAGGAAAACGGAAACAGGACCGATACCAGGTGGGTAACATTTACTAATTCGAAGGGAACGGGTCTGAAATTCATTGGCGCACCGCTTCTCTCTTTCAGTGCCAGCAATTATTCGAGGGATGATATAGCAGCGTCTGACTACGATTTTCAACTGGTAAAGCAACCTGCTGTCTTTTTGAATATTGACCTGTTGCAAATGGGTGTTGGCGGCACCACCAGTTGGTTGATGAATGCCTTTCCGCGGAAGGGATACAGGTTGCTAGATAATAACTATCTTTTGCGATACAGGATCGAACCTGTCGTGTTATGATTACTTATTTTTTGCTGACAACCGTGCGGCGTCGGGCAAATTCAGATTTCCTCTTCCCGGAAATTTAATGGAATTGTTACATGCAAAAGTTGATTTTAATAAGAATCTGTTGAAGTAAATGAATCTGTAACGATGAAGATACAACAAAACATAGTTTTTGCCATACTACTACTGGGACAGTTTTTTATCCCAGTAACCGGGCATGCACAGGTTAATGGCGGCGTACACCCGCCTAATGTGATTGTGATCCTCGCTGATGATCTCGGCTACCAGGATGTTGGATTTAACGGGTGCAGGGATATTCCCACACCCAATATTGATCGCATCGCACAGGAAGGAATCCGTTTCACCAATGGCTATGTAACCTATGCGGTATGCGGACCAAGTCGTGCAGGATTGATGACCGGGAGGTACCAGGACCGGTTTGGCTTCGGACGCAATCCGCTATTGGCACCGAATGACCCCGGACAGGGCTTACCGCTTTCAGAAGAGACCATGGCCACAGTACTTGGTAAGACGGGATACAGGAGTATGGCCATTGGAAAATGGCACCTGGGGGCCCACCGGTCGCAATGGCCGCTGAACCGCGGATTTGATGAATTTTTCGGTTTCTTGAGCGGGGGACACCGGTATTTCCCGCAGGAGTGGACGCTCTCCGATCTGTCTGAGATCAGCAACCAATGGGATGGATACAGGACCCGCCTGATGCGGAACAACGGGCGCGTGAATGAACAGGAATACTTAACAGATGCCTTGTCCAGGGAAGCAGCCGACTTCACCAGGCGGATGGCAGCCACGGACCAGCCTTTCTTTCTGTACCTGGCATACAATGCCCCGCATACCCCGCTGCAGGCCACAGAAAAGTATCTTTCACGCTTTGGCCATATCAGCGATGTGAAGCGTCGGACCTATGCCGCCATGATAAGTGCGATGGATGATGGGGTAGGATTGTTGCTTGATCAATTGGAGGCACTTGAAATTGCAGATGAAACAGTGGTATTTTTCCTGTCCGATAACGGCGGACCGGAGCCTGTAAATGCCTCAGATAATGGTCCGCTCCGGGAAGGAAAAGGGAGCCTTTACGAAGGAGGGATCCGTGTTCCTTTTGCCGTTCGCTGGCCGGGTGTTCTTCCCGGGGGTATGGTATATGACCATCCGGTGATATCACTTGATATCATGGCTACTGCTGTTGCATTGGCAGGAGGAATAGCCAGGAATCCGCTGGATGGCATAAATCTGGTTCCATTCCTGACTGGAGAAGTTCAGGGCCGGCCCCACCAGGAGCTGTTCTGGAGAAAATTTGATCAGAGCTGGCATGCGGTAAGGGCAGCAGAATTGAAGATGCTGCACAAAGGAACAGGAGCACCCGAAATCTATGACCTGGCTCATGACATCTACGAGGAGGAAAATATTTCTGATAGCGATGGGGCGAAATCCGAAGCATTGGCGTCAGCATACAGGGACTGGGAAGCATCAATGCAGGACCCGGTGTTCCTGGGTCTGATGCAAAACGATGCGTATGATCAACTATATCCGGAACGTTATGTGATTCCTGATCCGGCGCAACCGGATCGCGGCACACCGGTGGCAAGGAAAGGGTACCGGCTCACCTGGTCGGAAGAGTTCAATGATGACGGCAGACCTGATTCTGCAAAGTGGTCTTTCGAACAGGGGTTTGTCCGTAACAGGGAGTTGCAATGGTACCAGGCGGAAAACGCAGTTGTGCAGGACGGATGCCTGGTGATCACGGGCAAGCGGGAGCAGGTCGATAACCCGCATTACGATCCGGATCAAAGCAGCTGGCATAAAAACAGGCCTTTTGCATCCTATACTTCAGCGAGCCTGCATACCAGGGAGAAATTTTCATTCAGGTATGGTATGTTGGAAGTACGGGCACGCATCGACACAGCTATGGGATCATGGCCCGCCATCTGGACCCTCGGGGTGGAGCGCAATTGGCCTTCCAACGGAGAAATGGATGTGATGGAATATTACAGGGTGGACGGACAGCCTGCAATCCTGGCCAACGCTGCCTGGGGCGGAACAGACAAATGGAAGCCGGTCTGGGACGATGTTAAAATACCATTTACAGAATTCCTCGAAAAGGATCCGCACTGGCCGGATAAATTTCATACATGGAAGATGGAATGGGACAGTGTATCTGTCCGCCTCTTCCTGGATGAACATCTGTTAAATGAAGTGAAAGTGGAGGCGGCCACCTATTCGGATGGTTTCAACCCCTTCAGGCAACCGCATTACATCTTGCTAAATCTCGCCATCGGTTCCAATGGCGGCGACCCATCAGGAACTGCCTTCCCTCTGTATTATGAAGTGGATTATGTTCGTGTTTATGAAAAGCAGTAAGCAAGGGAACGATGATCTTCAAATACCCCAGGCATGCCCCTTCATATTGCAGAATTAAAAGAACTACATTAAGAAATCCAACGTGAACTGGTGTAAGTTTTTACTTGATATTTTCAACTTTAACGCGTTGTACCGTATTTCCGAAAAGGAATCTGAGTTGTGATTTCGACCTGACTCTATTTATCAATCTGCACCAGGTCATTCCTGATGGCATAGAGGATCAGGTTAATGGTATTGTTGGTATCGGTCTTCTTGAAGAGTTTGCTTTTGTGTTTCTCGATGGTTTTCGGACTGATATGGATGATCTCACTGATCTGTTCATTATTCCGCCCCGTGCAAAGTAAACTGAGGATCTCCATCTCCCGCTCGGTGAGCAGGGGACGTGCGGTTCTGGCCAGGCTTTCTTTTCGGATTTTATTCAGCTTGGTCGCTACGATACGAACGATCTCATCAGAAAAATAATTTCCACCGGCAGCGACCCGGTTCATCGCGGTTTCAAATTCCTCCGGGGTACTGCTTTTCAGCATATAACCTTCTGCACCGGCAATCATCATCTTTTCAATGTACTCTTCATTATTAAAAGTGGTTAATACGATGATCTTCAGATCCGGGTACCTTTTCAGGGCTGCACGGGTCGCTTCCACACCTCCCATTACCGGCATATTGATGTCCATCATCACCAGGTCGGGTTGCACCTCCCCAACCATATCGAGAAATTCCTGTCCGTTGGATGCTTCGTGCACCTTGCCAATGAATGGGAATTCTGCCAACAGCAGTTTCAGCCCGTCACGGAAGATCTTGTGATCGTCTACGATCAGCAAGGTGAGTTGATCTTTCATCATGACTCTTGATATTTGCAAGCGATTACGGTTCAAAGATACAAAAGAGATGCGTTGCTGGTGTCATCTCCTTGTCGCTTCAACTGATTTTTAAAACCAGAACGCCTGCAAACGCACTGCTACAGCGTGGTGCTGATCAGGAAAGTTGCTGCAAACGCAATGATGGCATACAGTTCCGGGAATACAGCGAGTACCATGGTGTTACCAAAAACCTTATGCCCGGCACCAATCGCTGCTATACCGCTGCTGGTGACACCTCCCTGTTTCATCGCCGATAAAAGTCCGACAAAACCCAGCGCGAGTCCTGCTGCGAAAATAGCTGCACCCTGCAGGGTGGTCATGGAGGCATTGATTACTCCCTGTGAGTTGATGATAAAAAAGCCAGCGAATCCATAAAGTCCCTGCGTCCCAGGTAATGCACTCAGCAACATATAATTTCCAAAGGCATCAGGATTCTTCTTTAGGGCGCCAATGGCAGCATTACCGCCCATAGATACGCCAATGGCGCTTCCAATTCCGGCCAGTCCAAGCATGAGACCAAGTCCTACATATGCAAGGATTAAAGCCAGGGTTGGTGATTGAGATGCGATCATAGTTTCCATAGTCTATTGAATTTTTTGTATTAATTATTGATTGTAAATGGATTATATTTTTTTCCGCCTCCCTCAAAACCTGCGTTTTTATAAAATTCCACAAAAGTGAGACGCATGGGATGTATGAAGCCGCCAAGCGAAGCCATGAACAGGTTGATGGTATGTCCGAACAGAAGCAATACCAAAAAGAGCAGCCACCCGATATATGGAACATTCAGCAGTTCCAGGGAGATATCATTGAATACAAATCCCAGGATGGCGGACGAGATACCCAGGGCAAAGAGCCGGATGTAGGACAGCAGGTCCCCGAAAAAGCCGGTAACCATCCCATAAGAGTCCCAGATCCCGCTTCCTATATTGGTAAGGATTCCTCTATCGGGATTATTCAGCAGCAGAATGAGCACGCCCGAGACACCGATCAGTGCGTAAAACAGGTAGTTGAGGTAGGTCCCGTCAAGCAGTCCTGCCGCTTTTATGATCATCGTGATGATCAGGATCAGCCAGCCAAGTGTGGAGCGCGCATATTTGAAGCCTCTTTTGCGTGAAATATTCAGAATTTTTATAAAAATGGCGAAGAGAATCTGCACGCCTCCGATCAGGATCGCCAGGTAGAACATCTGGAGGGGATCCTGCATCAGGTGACGGAAGGACCTGATCATCGGGATCCCGGACTCAGCATGTTTCAAAAGGGTTGTTTTATAAGTTTCGGTAATTTCGGGACCGATTGTAGTTTCTGTGTTTTCCAGGAATTCTTCCCTGCTTTCGAAATACTGGCCTTCAATGGCATCCAATTGGCCCAGCACCTGCGGGGGCACATTGCTGTTTTCGTATTGGGCCATGCTTTGTTCCGTAATGGTATAGCCGCTGTCGATCAGGTTGATCCCAAAGAATGTTCCGGAGAGCAGTCCAAAAAGGATGGTTGCGATACCGAATAGCTGGACGAGTGACAGGATAGGTTTGAGATCCTTTTTTACCCGTAGCTTCAGAATGGCACCGAAAAGGATAAAGAATACGCCGTATCCTGCATCTCCAAGCGCAAAACCGAAAAAGACCATGAAGAACGGTGCAAAATAGGGGGTAAGGTCCAACTCCATGTAGTTGGGCAGGTCGAACAATTTGCTGATGGGTTCGAATAATCTTGAAAACCGGGAGTTTTTAAGCTCGACCGGCGGTGCTTCGCCTTCTTCGGGCGGACGCACCAGGCTAACCACCTCTTCGTTTTCCAGGAATTGATCCAGTTCGCGTTTTGCAGATTCAGGCACCCAGCCTTCAAGGATCATCAGGTGATCGTCTGAAACGCTGCGGCTGTCTAAATAGACTTCCCGGAAGGTAATTTTGTCTTCCAGGTATTTGCGGTAACTGATAAGTGCCGGGACTGCATCCTGGCTGAATTCTTCCACCTTTTTTTGGAGCGTTGACTTTTCTGCTTCAAGGCGTTGGTGCTCAGCGTGCAGATCTGAAAGGGGCAGGGATCCCGGGTCCACCAGGTCTGCATTAATAGTTGTCTCTTCCCCTTCTTTTGTTATGACAAGAAAAAAGCGCTTGCCATCCTGTTCGTTGATTTGAAAGAGATGGTGCTGTGCTTCCCATTCCGGATCAAACTGGCTGGCGGTACATTTGTAGAGGTTAATTTCATATCCTGCCTGGCCGAGCTTTTCCAGGTCGCCTGTGCTGAATTCACCCCATGGCTCCAGCCTTTCAATTTCCATCTGAATTTCATCCAGCTCAGTTTCCATCTCACGCACCTTTTCTGCGAGATATTCTGTTTTTTCCAGGGTTTGCAAAATGCTTTCATGGTCAAAGGACTCCTTTTCTTTTTTGTGTTCCGAATCCTTTTTACCTTGTTGCAGTAATGTCAGGGCGGTATTCATCCGCTCGACCAGCTGGTGGTCGTCGCTGAGTTCTTCTTCCTTGTTAATGTCTTCCCGTTCAATGACATCCAGCACACCGAGTTGTCCCAGCTTATCAAGGAATTGTTCGTAATCCTTATGGAAGACAATAAACGAATATTTGAACATTGGGAGAATCATAGGCTTGCCTCCGTTGCTTTCTGTTGCCTGTTTTTAACAATCTTCTGGGCCGCTTTGGCCAAATTATCCTCATCCTCAAGGTATCGCTTTATCTTCAGGATGGCATCCTCGTATGCAGGGATCTGCACCTTCTCATACAGGTTGACTTTTTGTGTGGTCTTTTTCCTGGCATATTCCAGCAGTTCAAGCTTTTCCTGGGCCAGGTCCTTTTCGATGACAAGTGTAAGAAGTTTTTTCAGATACTCGATACCATCCAGCCACCACTTTGGCTGCGCGAATACATTGAATGCAATCTCGTCAAAGACCAGTTGATCAAGTTCGGGGATTTTGACCCCGGCGATCTTTTTATAACTGAGCTTAACTTCTCGTATCCGAACCAGCGAGGCATCGAATTCATTCCACATCATCAGGTCCTTCTCCCTTTCCTTGATAGCAGCCTCCATATCGGTGGACAGTGTTTCTGTCTTTTTTTTGGCAGCCTTGACCTCCATTCTGAGAGCTGCCTCTTTGTTTTTTAGTGTAGGCAGGGCCCTGAGCCGGATCTTCAGCTGCTTATCGAGTAACTGGAGATAGGTTTTGTTATATTGAAATTTCAGGTTCATTAGCTCCTCTTCATATTATCCTGTTGCAGGAATTATTTTTCCCCAGGCCAGTACTTGTCGGTCAGGTCTTCGCGGATCCCCACTTCGTTCTTTGAAAAATATTTCGAAAGAAGTTTCCAACCTTCATCCAGCATCTCGTCGACTGACAGGTTTACGTCAACGGCAAGCAGCTTCTCCTTGTAATCCTTTGAAAATCCAAGGGTCCGTTCATCGTATTCAGTCAGGTCAAAGCCGTTTTCCTGTTTGGTCCGTGCATTGACGGCATCGGCATAGAGCCTGATCGACGTATTCATGATCTGCGGATGATCCTCACGGGTCTGGTCACCGATCACCAGCTGCTTCAACCTGGAAAGGGAACGGAACGGGTCGATCAGTACCTTTCCCACTTCGGTATCCCGGCGCAGGAAAAGCTGCCCTTCTGTGATATACCCTGTATTATCAGGGATGGCATGCGTGATATCGCCTCCAGAAAGGGTTGTTACGGCAATAATGGTAATCGATCCGCCGTCAGGAAACTGAACTGCTTTTTCATAGATCTTGGCCAGGTCACTGTATAAAGAGCCCGGCATACTATCCTTGGAGGGAATCTGGTCCATCCTGTTGGATACGATGGAGAGGGCATCTGCATAGAGGGTCATGTCTGTCAACAATACCAGGACTTTCTGGTTCAGTTCTGATGCGTAATGTTCTGCCGCAGACAGGGCCATATCGGGCACCATTAATCGCTCCACCGGCGGGTCTTCTGTCGTGTTCACGAATGCAATGATCCTTTCGAGAGATCCTGCATTCTGAAATGTTCTTTTATAGTACAGGTAATCGTCGTTGGAAAGTCCCATCCCACCCAGGATGATTTTATCCGCATCTGCACGCAACGCCACCAATGCCATGATCTGGTTGAAAGGCTGATCAGGATCGGCAAAGAATGGTATCTTCTGCCCGGTCACCAGCGTGTTGTTCAGATCGATTCCTGCAATACCGGTGGAGATCAGCTGCGATGGTTGTTCCCTTCGCACGGGATTTACCGAAGGTCCCCCGATTTCCCGCTCTTCCCCGGTCAGGTCCGGACCGTCATCAATCGGATCACCGTAAGCATTAAGAAAACGTCCTTCCAGGTCGGCACCGATCCTGAGTGAAGGGGGACGCCCCATGAACATCACTTCAGCGTTGGTGGGGATCCCTTCCGTACCGGAAAATATCTGGAGGGTGATTTCATCACCAACGATTTTTACTACCTGTGCCAGCCGGCCATGGACGATGGCCATTTCTTCATAGCCAACATTGTCAGCTTTCAGCGTACACGTAGCCTTGGTGACCTGGCTGATCTTTGTGTATATCTTTTGAAATGCTATCTTGTTCATACTTCAACAGTTCTTTGATTGATGATGTTTTCGAGTTGCTTTTCGTAATCCCGAAATTGCTCTGACTCGAATTCGGAATAATTCATTTGTTTCATGAGGTTGATCACTTCCCGGAAGAATGCTGACACCTCTTCAAATTTTGCGAATTCAAAATCTTTGTCGATAATTCCCAGGACTTTTTTAAGCATGTACTCCTGGCGTTCCAGTGGGGTCATCTGGTCGATTTTATCAAACCCATCCTGCTGCAGGATGATAAAATCGATCAATTCCGATTTCCAGAAGAGCACATGATGGTCGATCGGTACCCCGTCATCTCCAAGAATATTGATCTGTTCCATCACCTCTTTTCCCTTGATCACAATATCACGCGCTTGTTCCACCAGGTCCGTCCAGTTCTCTGAAACGGTTTCTTTCAGAGATTCTTTTACTTCATCATATTCCATGTATTTGGAATAGCTGTCGATCGGATCAATGGCAGGGTATCTTTTACTGTCGGCACGGTCCTGCGACAATGCATAGAAGCACCTGGCGGATTTTTTGGTCGCTTCGGTGACAGGCTCCTTCAGGTTCCCGCCCGCAGGAGATACCGTACCTATAAAAGTGATGGAACCAGATTCGCCGTTGTGCAGTTCCACATAACCGGCCCTTGCATAAAAATTGGAAATGATTGCCGGGAGATCCATGGGAAATGCATCCGGACCCGGTAATTCCTCCATCCTGTTGGACATCTCACGCAGTGCCTGTGCCCACCTGGATGTGGAATCGGCCAGCAGCAGCACCTTCAGTCCCATGTTCCGGTAGTATTCGGCAAGTGTCATGGCAGTATACACCGAAGCTTCCCTTGCGGCCACCGGCATGTTGGATGTGTTGGCGATAATGGTGGTACGTTTAATCAGTTTTTCTCCTGTTCTGACATCCTCTAATTCCGGAAATTCCTTAAAAATCTCCACCACCTCATTGGCCCGTTCTCCGCAGGCTGCCACAATCACAATATCGGCCTCCGCCTGTTTTGAAATGGCATGCTGCAGTACTGTTTTTCCGCAACCGAAAGGACCCGGGATAAACCCGGTACCGCCTTCTGTGATGGGATTCATCGTATCGATGGCACGTACGCCCGTCTCCAGGATCCTGAATGGACGCGGCTTGTGCCGAAATGTTTTAAGCGGTCGTTTCACCGGCCATTTCTGAACCATCGTGACATCAAGTTTTTCACCATTGCTGTTTTTCAGCGTGGCGATGGTATCGCTCACCTTATAGGATCCTTCACCTGAAATATCCTGGATTTCCCAGGTTCCCTCCAGTGTGAAAGGTGCCATGATCTTATGGTCAATAAGGTTCTCCTTCACTTCTCCGAGCCAATCTCCGGCGATGACCTTGTCTCCTTTTTTCTTCAGCGCCACAAAATCCCATTTCTTCTCCTGGTCGAGAGGCTGGGTATAGTTACCACGACTGAGAAAAACTCCTTTCATGGCATCAAGGTCGTTCTGCAACCCGTCATAATTGCGACTGAGGATCCCGGGACCGAGTGACACCTCCAGCATCTGCCCTGTAAATTCCACTTCTGCACCGGTTTTTAATCCACGGGTGCTCTCGAATACCTGGACGAATGCCTTGTTTTCCCCAATCTTGATCACCTCTGCCATGAGACTGGATTCCGGGTGATGGATCATACAAATTTCGTTCTGAACCACCGGATCGTGCACATCCACGATCACGAGATTTGCGATGATCCCTGTAACTTTTCCGCGCGTCATATTGTTTTTCTTGTTTGTCAATGTTCCGTTTTCAATAAATCGTGTTTATCCTGAAGTGCCCTGCTACACGAGCTGATCTTCTGTTAACGTGCTATATGAGATATCTATTATGTTTCTAAGCTGTTGCTCTCCGCTTTCCCTATCGAGTTGTTCCCACCTTTCAGCGATGTTCATTTGTAAAAGATACCCGAGGATCCTGTCGATGGTGAAATATTCAAAGCGATTGATTTCTTCAATCATCCGCCATCTTAACTGATCCGTGAGCTTTTCTGATTCTGCAAAAGAGGTATTGCAGGTGATTGATATTATATCATCAAAAAGTTCAAATTCCGGGTCTTTCACGAGGTTTCTTCCGGCATACTCGCGCAGGTGCTGCGCGTGAGCAGTGTGGCCGGTAATAAATACCTCCTGGTCCATCCGGTGCGCTCCTGTTTTTTGGAATGCCAGGAGGTTATTGAGGTCATAGTGAAAGGTATAATACCTGCGAAGGAATGTGTTTCCCTTTTCCATGATGAGACTTAAAAAGCCTTCATCAAGCTCCTGTTGCACTGCCGGCAGATCCAACAGGTCTTTATTCCCTTCGGCTCCTTTGCCGGCACCAATGCTCCTGCCGCCAGATTCACTCTTTTTTTCAGCCCGCTGTGCAAGTATGCCGGAAATGTAGGCAGGCATAAAAGCAGCTTCCGGATCAGTTCCGGAAATATGATATTCCGGATTATTGAAATCCTCCACTGTAAAATTCCCGGCGTTTTCCTTTGGAATGTCACCTGTTTTCAAATAATGAAGCAGGTTTTGATGGTCCTGTTGCAATAATATGAATTTCACCAGCATGAAATCCTCAGGGTGCAAATGTGCCTGCAGGTGTGCCCTGAAGTCAACCATGTTGGTCCAAAGCCGCTCCCCGATGGAGATGCCTGGTAATCCGGCGATAACGTAATGGTATTGTTTTTTGATCATTGGCTAGTCTCTCCGTAGAGGAAGTCAAGAATACGTGGTTTGAAATGTTTTTCGAGGAAGACCTCAAAGGCTTCATCTGTAACATTGATCTTATAATTTCCTTTGCCGGGTTGTATCTCGAAACCTTTGCCTGTGCCACTGTACTTCTCAAGTACAAGTCCATTGTTCAACATGCTTCCGGCCTTTTCCTTCAGGTAGGCTTCCATCTCTTCGAGTTGCTCTCCGGGCACAAGCACCTGGAGACCGGTATCCTCTGCGCAGGGTTGCCAGTTCTTTACCAGCGTTTCCAGGATTTTCCTGATGAATTGCTGGTCCTCGAAGGTCTTGTTCAGCGGTGCTTTGAGTACGCTGGCCTGGATCAGGTCGGTGATCTCCTTCTTCAGGGCCATCAGTGCCTGTCGCGAGGCGAGCCGCACTTCGGCCTCAATCTTCCGGGCATTTTCCTCCGACTGCTTTTTTGCATCTGAAATGATGGTTTCAGCACGTTCGTTTGCCTCTTTAGTCACCTTTTCAGCTTCACTTTTAGCTTCGTTGATGATCTCTTCAGCCTCCTTATTTGCTTTCTCAAAACCTTCCTGGTAGATTTTATCCGTTAACTCTTTTATTTTAGATTGCATTTCTGTCATGATATTTTGTCATGATTAAGTTTGCTGCAAAAATACATTAACCGGGGTTGAGGATGCTGGGGAAAAAACCGATAAAATATTAGGATAAAACCCCATTTTACATGGAGTAAATTACCCATGTTCCTGGTTCGTAAACTTGACAGGAATTGTGCTGATGGTGGAGCCCGACACTGTTAGAAATATCTTTGTTATATTTGCCGCGAGGATGCCGGTATGATTTTTGAACATATTCGAACAAAAAATGAATATCGGGATGTGCTTTGAGCAGGGAGCAAATGTATTTTCAAAGTTTTGCAGCAAATGGCATCAGATGGATTTCTGCGATGGCCCACCCGAAAAAAGATCAACAGCCCGAAAAAAGGAGATCAACCAGTGAGGAGATTATTGTTTACCATACTATTTGTAGCAGGAACAGCAGGTTTGCTGCATGCACAGAAAAGCAAGGTCATTGCAGCATACCAGCTGATTGAGACAGGTGAGTTCGAGGAAGCCAAGACGGTGATCGAAGCGGCCAAAGCCGATGATAAGACCCTGGGCTGGCCCAAAACCTGGCATGCCCGCGGATTGCTTTGCCAGACCGCTTACCAGAAGGGATTGGAAACCAAGGATGTTAAAAAATGCCAGCTGTATGATGACCAGCTGTATGTTGCCTGGGAGTCCTATGAAAATGCGCGCAAGCTTGATAAAACGGGCAGAATGGACGATCAGCTCGCCCCGTTGTATGTGCTTCTGGCCAACAAATTATTGAAAGAGGGTGAAAAGAAGTATGCAGCAGAGCAATACGGGGAGGCTTTGAAGGCTTACGAACATGTGATTAAGATCAATAACAGTCCCATCGTGGGTGTAGCAACAGATACCAACCTGGTATACAACACGGCACTGGCAGCGTATATGGACAAGGATTGGGATAAGGCGATTGAATATCTTGACCAGTTGAATGGGTTCGGGTATTCTTCCAATGTTCCGCACTTGCTTTATAAGGCGCATTTTGGTCAGCAGGATACAGTTGCAGCAGAGCAGGCACTTGTTGACGGCATTCACAGTTACAAGGACAATGAGGAGTTGGTGCTGTTGCTCGTGGACTTGCTGCTGCAAACCGATGAACCGGAACGTGCCGTGACAGTGATTGATACTGCGGCAAAAGCGCACCCGGAGAAGTTCATTTTCCCATATGCAAAAGGGCTTGTATACGAACATGCTGAACAATACGATCGGGCAATCGCAGCATATAAGGAAGGAATTGAACTGGAGCCAGACGAGGCGAGGTTGTATTTGAATATCGGCACTTGCTACTATAATACCGGGGTGAAGATACAGGCGGATGCAAGACAGATCACAAATAACAGTGATTTCCTCGCAGAAAAGGCAAAATCAGAGGAGGCGTTCGCGTCTGCCGCTGAATGGCTGAAGAAGGCCCAGGATAAAGATCCTGATAACGATAAGGTCAATCGGTTGTTGACCCTGTTGAAGCGTTAATAGCCAAATGCTCCCCCGGCTGCTGACCCTTCTGAAGCGTCACTGGCCAGGCAGTTCCCGGGTGCTGGTCCTCACAGATTTAAAACTTGAACGAGAAGGTCAGCCCCACAAACTCCTTGAACTGTATTTTTGGGGACTT
>CAZPTO010000021.1:0-16687 GCA_964589155.1 uncultured Bacteroidaceae bacterium
GTCTTTCGACCCCGCCTTTTTTACACCGAAGGGTTTCATGTAAGCGATCTCGCCATTGATGCTGATGACTGCTGCAGCTCCAACTGTACCCGCACTGTCGAGCAAACCGGTAAGCAACGTATCGTAGTGCATTACCAGTGAATCTTCATGCGTAAGGACTTTCTCTGCCGGCGGAGGTAGGGTGGGCGCAGGTTCAGTTGCCCCTGTATTGGCCTGGTACAGGAAAATAATAAGTATAATGGTGATGGGCAGGACTGCCAGAATATATGTTGCCTTCTTCATGAGTGTTCTTCTCCTCTGAAATGTTCTTCTCCTCTTAAACGCTCTCCTTATGTCGCCAGGGTTACAATTTCGTATGCAAACCTAATACTTATTTTTTTATGGTTGTTTTCTAGAACCCGGAAATTACCAACAATCATGTGTTGAATTTCCGGTTTTATCCGGTTGATGATTTTGTTTGTTGAAAATTCTTTATTGTTCACCTAATGTGCTCCTTCTCCTGTTGCAACCTTCGGGTCGTTTTATTAGCTTCGTACAATATGACCAATGACATGACGGAAATGAAGAGAAGGACCCTTGAGGAGCGCATGAAACTTGCCCGCGAGAAATTTTCAGGAGGATACAATTGTGCGCAGTCGGTGCTGACATCATTCAGTGACTTGCTGGAGCAGGATGAGCAGGACCTGAAGCGGATTGCATCCGGTTTCGGGGGTGGTATGGGAAAATTGCAGATGACCTGCGGAGCGGTTACCGGTTCTTTCATGGTGTTCGGTCAGTATGCATCCATGCATACCAATTCTGATGCAGAAGCAAAGGACCTTGCCGAACGGATGATCCGTGTATTCGAAAAGGAGTATGTTGCAGCGAACGGATCACTCACCTGCCGGACCATCCTGGGCGTGGATTTGAATACAGACGCAGGGCTGAGGGTGGCGCGCGAAAAGGATCTCTTCGGAACCGTATGTGTTGATGCCGTGGTCAGTGCCGTGAAACTCACCGACCGGATTATCAATAAGTCCGAAGCACAGGGACACCTGCTCTGAGTGTCATTACACCCCCATTCCGCAGTGTTTTCCTGTAGAACCTGCGCCCCATTTGTGGAAATATTCCGCAACATTCTCACTTTTATACCTGCACGCAGATACCGCAGATCGCGCTGCATCTCTGTAGTTTGGTTCATCCGCACTATTTGGCATGATTTTCCCGCATATCAGGCCAAAACAATTGAATATTATGCAAGATTATCACGAACCTACCAATGAATTAACAGCCGAAACAAGAGATTTTGTACGCGCATTAGCTTCACTCAAGGAGGAAATCGAAGCCGTGGACTGGTACCAGCAACGCGTGGATGCTACCTCAGATAAGCAACTGAAAAAAATTCTCGAACACAACCGTGACGAGGAGATCGAGCACGCATGCATGGCCATCGAATGGCTGCGGCGCAACATGGACGGATGGGACGAAAACCTGAAAACCTACCTGTTCACGGAAAAGGATATCACCAAGGTTGAAGAAGGGTAGGGGGAATGAACCGCCGAACCACAGAATTGGAGAATTGGAGAAGTGCGGAACCGCAGCAGTGCAGAAGTGAAGAAGTGCGGAACTGTAAAAGTGCGGAGCAGCAGAAGTGCAGAAGTGCGGAACCGCAGCAGTGCAGCAGTGCAGTTAGTATCGAATCACCTAAAGAACAACAGATAAATACAGAACACAAATGAATATTTTAAAAAAATCATTGGCACCACTCACCGATAAAGCGTGGGATGAGGTGTCGGAACAGGCAGACAGAATAACAAAGGAGTACCTTACCGGGAGACAGATCGCGGATATTGATGGCCCGAACGGACTGGAGTATGGTGCGATCTCGACGGGAAGACTTTCCATTCCACCCAAACAACCCAAAAATGGGGTGAATTACGGTATCCGCGAGGTCATCCCCTTGCTGGAGGTCCGCAAACCATTTACCCTGGATCTCTGGGAGTTGGACAATGCCAGCCGGAACGCAGCTGACCTGGACCTGGAAAACCTGGAGCAGGCAGCCAAAGAAGTCGCAGCCTTCGAAGACCGTGTATTCTATTATGGTTTCAAGGCGACCAATGCACCCGGACTGATCAATGCGCAGGAGGGTACTTCTGAAGATGCTGACCTGGATGCAGAAAAATTTACCCGAAAGGTGGCCGACCAGGTGGTGAAACTGCGGCAACGCGCCGTCGAAGGCCCATATACCCTGGTGCTTCCTGCAAATGCATGGTCGAAACTGACCAGCCAGTCGGCCAATTACCCCGTGATCCAACAGCTGAAAGATATCATTGGTGGTAATGTGATCATTCACCACGAGAACAAGGATATCTTCCTGATCAGTGAAAGAGGAGGCGATTTTGAACTATCCATCGGGCAGGATATCTCTATCGGTTATGACGGACATGATAATGACAAGGTAAAGCTCTATTTTACCGAATCGTTCATGTATCGCATTATCGGACCGGAGGCATTTACAGTCATGAAACCAATGACGTAAATAATCAACTAAAAACATATAATATGGAAAAGCATAAAGTACAGATACTCGAAGTTTTCCCGGTGACATATGATGTGAAATGTTTCAGAACGGAGAAGCCGGATAATTATACATTTGAACCCGGACAGGCGACTGAGGTGTTCCTGGACAGCGAGGAATGGAAGGACGAGGGACGTCCGTTTACATTCACCAATCAGCCTGAAGATACTTACCTGGAATTTATTATCAAAGAGTATCCGGATCATGAAGGGGTGACCCGGGAGCTGCACACCCTGAACCCGGGCGATCACCTCCTGGTCAGCGAAGTTTTTGGTGCCATCAAGTACAGTGGCCCCGGACTCTTTATTGCCGGTGGAGCAGGCGTTACGCCTTTTATTTCAATTCTCAGGAAACTCTACAAGGAGAATGAGACGGATCACAACAGCATGATCTTTGCCAATCGCACCAGTGCCGATATCATTATTCATGATGAACTCAGAGATATACTGGGCGACCGGCTGGTTAATATCCTTTCGGATGAATCGTCGGACAAATACCGCAGTGGCATGGTATCGAGGGAGTTGATCGTTGACCACCTCAAACGGCCGCATGAAAAGATATACCTGTGCGGACCGCCCCCGATGATGGAAGCGGTTCACAAGCACCTTACCGAGCTGGAAATCTCTGACGATTCCATCATTGAGGAGGAATTTGAATAACAATACCGGCAGGACAGGACAGTATTCTGAATCCCCTGCACTGTGCATAACACGAAAATTGGCATTCGACTGTACGCAATATTCCAACAGTCAGCCAATTAAGCCAGTGACGGAGGAGAAACAATATTCAAGAAGAGACAACCCGTCTCCCGGGAAGAACAGGAGATCTGTATCGCACTAAATGATAATACTTTAAATAAGAAATACGAATGAACCGGGAAGAACAAAAAAAGATCTGGGAAAAGGAAAACCAGGAATGGCTGGATTCGATCAGTTACATCATCAAGCATGAAGGACCCAAACGGGTCAGGGAAATACTGAAACTGCAATTGGAAAAGGCAGTCGAGTCAGGGGTGGACCCGGCACTGTGCAGGGAAACACCATACCAGAATACCATTAAGGCAGACCAGGAAGAAGCGTATCCCGGCAACCGGAAACTTGAACGAAACATCAAGAGTATTGTGCGCTGGAATGCCATGGCCATGGTAGTACAGGCCAATAAACGCACAGATGGTATCGGTGGACATATTTCCACCTATGCGTCCAGTGCCACGTTGTATGAAGTGGGATTCAATCATTTCTTCCGGGGTCCTGATGGAGATGCACTCCCGGACATTGTTTATTTCCAGGGACATGGTTCCCCCGGCATCTACGCACGCTCCTATGTAGAAGGGCGCATTGATGAACAGAAACTACACAACTTCAGGCGTGAACTGGCAGAAGGTGGCGGACTCTCCTCCTATCCTCACCCACGGCTGATGAAAGAATACTGGCAGTTTCCAACGGTTTCTATGGGGCTTTCCCCCATTATGGCAATCTACCAGGCCAGGTACAACAAGTACCTGCAGGATAAGGGCCAGATCGACCTGGGTGACCAGAAAGTGTATGCATTTCTTGGTGACGGGGAGATGGACGAACCGGAATCTATGGGCGCGCTGACACTGGCTGCACGGGAAGATCTTGACAACCTGGTTTTCGTAATCAATTGTAACCTGCAACGGCTCGACGGACCGGTGCGGGGGAATGGTTCGATCATCAGGGAGTTGAGCATGGCTTTTCGCGGTGCCGGCTGGAATGTGATCAAAGTCCTCTGGGGATCCAACTGGGACCCGCTGTTCAAAAAAGATAAAAAAGGCGTATTGATAAAACGAATGAACGATTTGGTGGACGGAGAGTTGCAAAAATATTCTACTGCTGACGGCGCCTATATCAGGGAACACTTTTTCGGTAAGAATGAGGACCTGCTGGCACTTGTGGAAGATATGAGCGATGAAGAGATCGTCAACCTGCAGCGCGGAGGACATGATCCTGTGAAGGTTTATAATGCCTACAAGGCGGCGCGCGAGCATAAAGGATCGCCTACCGTGATCCTTGCACAGACCATCAAAGGCTATGGTCTCGGTGAAGCGGGCGAAGGACGGAATATCACCCACCAGCAGAAAAAGCTGAATGAAAAGGAACTGGAACAGTTTCGGGGTCGCTTCAATGTACCCGTGAGCGATAACGATATTGCCGAGGCGCCCTTTTTCAGACCGGAAGAAGACAGTGAAGAGATGAAATACCTGCGGGAGCGGCGTGAGAAACTGGGTGGATTTATTCCTGCAAGAAGAACGGAAGATCCGGATTTTGAGATGCCGGATGAAAAGATCTACGATGAATTTCTCGAGGGTTCCGGCGATCGCAAGGTGGCCACAACGATGGCCTATGTCCGCCTGCTTTCGAAATTCCTAAAAGATGACAAGATCGGAAACAAAGTAGTGCCCATCGTGCCGGATGAGTCCAGGACCTTCGGGATGGAATCATTGTTCAGGCAGTCCGGGATTTATGCACACGCGGGTCAGCTATATGAACCAGTGGACAAGGACAGCCTGATGTATTATAAAGAGGCCAGGGATGGTGCCATCCTGGAAGAAGGGATCACCGAAGCAGGTTGCATGTCATCATTCATTGCAGCAGGAACCTCCTACGCAACGCATGGCATATACAGTATTCCATTCTTCACCTACTATTCCATGTTCGGGTTCCAACGTGTTGGGGACCTCATATGGGCTGCTGCGGATGCCCGTGCACGTGGCTTCATGATCGGTGGCACATCTGGCCGCACCACACTTTCCGGCGAAGGGCTGCAGCACCAGGACGGCCATAGTCACATGCTGGCCATGACTGTACCCTGTGTTCGTGCATACGATCCTGCCTATGCATATGAAATGGCGGTGATCATACAGGATGGGATGGAGCAGATGTATCAGGAAGGAAAGGATCTGATCTATTACATCACCGTGATGAACGAAAAGTACCGGATGCCTGCACTGCCCAAAAGAAAGAATGTACGCGAAGGGATTATCAGGGGAATGTATAAGCTAAAGGCCTCTACCAGGAATAAACACAATCTGAACCTGATGGGAAGCGGTGCGATCCTGAATGAGGTGCTGGAAGCTTCCGAGATTCTGAAAAATGACTACGATATCTATCCCGACATCTGGAGCGTAACAAGTTACAAACAGCTTTACGACGATGCCCGCAGTGTGGAGCGAATAAACCGCCTGAACCCCGGAAAGAAAAAGGAGAAGACTTTTATTGAGGAGAACGTGGGGACTTCAGACGGAACATTCGTGGCTGCAACGGATTACCTCAAAGCGATCCCGCTGACAGTCAGTGATTGGTTCCCGGGATCTTTTACTGCCCTGGGGACCGATGGCTTTGGCATGAGCGAGGACCGTCCCGACCTTCGGGAATATTTCGAGGTAAATGCAAATCACATTGCCTTTGCAGCCCTGAACAGCTTGCATGCGCAGAAAAAAATTACGAAAAAAGTACTTGATAAGGCCGCTGATGAATTGGGGATTGATGCCGGGAAACGGTACCCTGAAATATGCTGAAATATCTAAAACCTGTTAACATGAAACCTTCATCATTGAGTATATTAATTTGGCTTCGCCGAGCTAAAGGTTCAGAGGTAGCAAGCACAAAAGGGCATGAACCGAAATCGCCCTGGCGATGAGCTCAGCGAAGCTAATATATTGTACGTAGCCCGAGGGGTATTGATGAAGGTTCGCCGAGCACCTTATTATCTATAATATTCTGCGAGGCAACTGGTCACCTTGACTAAAAACGAAGTTTGTAACTAATTATATCATAGGACTATAAATAAGATATATACTAATGAAAAAGGAAATTAAAATACCGGATATAGCTGAAAACGTAGATGAAGGAGTGATCGGGAGAATCCTTGTGAGTAAAGGCGACCAGGTAAAAGAAGATCAGCCCGTTGTGGAGGTGGAAACAGACAAGGCCGCAACGGATATTCCTTCTCCATACACCGGCACCATTGAAGAGATCAAAGTGGAGGAAGGGGACGAAGTGACAGTGGACCAGGTGATCATGGTTGTCGAGGTTGAAGGCGATGGAGATGAGGATACGGATGAAAAAGGCGAGGGTAAAGCCGATGAGGCGGAGGAAGACACTGAGAAGAAAAAGGAGCAGGATGATGCAGGAGGAAAGGATACAGGAGAAGAGGCCGAAGCGGAGGAATCCGGTAAGAAGGAAAAGACCGGATCCGGCGAAGAAGACAGTGAGATGGATGAGGATGATGAAGAAGCATCCGGTGAAGAGGTTGAAGGAGCTGATGTAGATTCGGAAGAACCAGGGGAATCCGGTGAAGCGGATGAAGAGCATGATGAGGATCGGGAAAAAGATGAGGATGAGAAACGGGCAGCCGCTTCTGGTCAGAAAACTGCTGCAGAGGATATCCCGGCGGCACCTTCAGTCCGCAGGATGGCCCGTGAGACCGGCGTTGACCTTTCGGAAGTAAAAGGCAGCGGACCTGGCAACAGGATTACCGCGGAGGATATTACTGCTGCGAAGGAAGAAAAAGGAGCCACAGAAAAAGAGGGTGAGAAGAAGAAAGGCGCCAAAGCACCCGGTAAAAAGAAAAAGGCTGGCGCTGCGGAAAGAGAAAGTGCCATCGAACTTCCTGATTTTTCAAAGTGGGGAGAGACGAAAAAGGAGAAGATGAATACGGTGCGGAAGATCACGGCTCGGACCATGACTGCCTCCTGGCAGCAGATCCCGCAGGTCACACAATTTGATGAGGCGGATATTACAGATATTGAAGCCTTCAGGCAGGCGCACAAAGACGACTATGAGAAGCAGGGCGGCAAACTTACCGTGACAGCCATTTTACTCAAAATTGCCGCTTTTGCTTTGCAGAAATTTCCACGGTTCAACTCCAGCATCGACACATCAGATAATACCCTGGTGATGAAGCAATACATCAATATCGGTGTTGCGGTGGATACGGATAAGGGCCTGATGGTGCCGGTGATCAGGGACACAGATAAAAAATCACTGGGTGATATTTCAGTGGAGACTGTTGAGCTGGCGAAAAAGGCGAGGGAGAACGAGATCTCTTCAGAAGAGCTGCAGGGAGGTAATTTTACAATATCCAACCTGGGCGGCATCGGAGGAACAGGATTTACACCCATTGTATATGCCCCCCAGGTAGCGATCCTGGGTGTGTCCAGGGCATCCGAAAAGCAGGTATTTACAGAAGACAGGTTCCAGCAGCGACTGGTATTGCCGCTTACCCTCACATACGACCACCGGGTGATCGACGGAGCAGACGGAGCCAGGTTCCTGAGGTGGATCTGCGATGTGCTCGAAGATCCATATGCCCTGCTCAGGTAATAGTTGATATTTCGCAGGAACATACCAGCCGGAATCCGTTACGGCAGTGCGACCTGGTCAGGCAGGAGCCTTTGCGTTAATGAGAAGAGATAACCCGGGTGGGATCAGAACGATAAAATAAAAGAACGTGTTAAACATACAGGACGATCCATGGCGAATAAAGATAAGGACAAGCACAATCATAAGGACAAAAAAGAACTGATCGTGATCGGCGCAGGACCAGGAGGGTATCGTGCGGCTTTTATGGCGGCAGATCTCGGGATGGAGGTCACGCTGATCGACAAAGAGGAAAAGCCCGGGGGCGAATGCCTGTACAGGGGCTGCATTCCCACGAAAGCATTGTTACATGCTGTGAAATTAAAAGAGGCAGCGACCTCTGCTGACCCAATGGGAATCAATTTCTCAGAACCGGACCTGGATGTGGATAAATTGTCTGCATGGAAACAGGGGGTGATTGATAAGCTCACCGGCGGACTGGCAGGACTGGTCAAGGGAAGAAAGATTGAATACCTCAGGGGGACTGCAACGTTCAGCGACGATCATACTGTTGTATTCGAAGATACTTCCGGCAAGTCCCGGGAGTTGCCGTTTGAACAGGCAATCATCGCCACAGGAGCCACGCCCATCCGCTTAAAGGGCCTGGAGCCGGATGGCGACAGGATCATGGGCTCCGAAGCTGCACTGGAATTGAAAAATATTCCAGGGAAACTGCTGGTAGTGGGGGGAGGATACATCGGCCTGGAAATGGCAGCCATCTACCATGGGCTTGGATCGAAAGTGTCCATCGTGGAACTAACAGACGGATTTATGCCCGGGACAGACCGTGACCTTGTGAAAACATTCAACAGGTCAGCAAAAGCAATTTTTGAAGATATTTTTCTTGAAACCAGCGTGAAAGATGTAAAAAAGAATAAAACCAACCTGCGCGTTACCTTCGAAGGCAGTGATGACACATTCAGCAAGAGTTACGATCAAATACTGGTGGCAGTTGGTGAGCAACCGGACCACGAAAAACTGGAACTCGGAAAGACAGGGGTGGAAACTGATGACAAGGGATTCATTAAAGTGGACGACCGTCAGCGCACCTCTGTATCAAACATTTACGCCATCGGCGATGTGGCAGGTGGTCCCTTGCTGGCACATAAAGCCATGTATGAAGGGAAGGTTGCTGCCGAAGTCGCTTCGGGGAAAGATGTTGTCAACGATGCCCGGGTGATCCCGGGAGTGGTTTATACCGAACCGGAGATCGCGTTTTGCGGACTAACAGAGACAACGGCAAAAGAAGAAGATCGTTCTTATGAGAAGGTGAAATTCCCCTGGGCCGCATCAGGACGTGCTGTGGCCATGAACGAAAAAATTGGGTTCACAAAATTGCTTGTGGATCCTGACAGTGAACGGATCCTGGGTGCCGGGATCGTAGGGAAAGATGCCGGGGACTTGATATCAGAAGTTGCGTTAGCCATCGAAATGGGGGCAACTGTAACCGACCTGGCACTCACGATTCATCCACATCCCACACTTTCGGAGACCATCATGGAGGCCGCCGAGATGTACCTCGGCACCCCCGGACATACAATGAATAAGAAATAAACACTGACATATTCTAAACACATGAAAACATTTATTATCAGCGACATCGGGGGAAAAGACAAGAGTATCATTCCGTTCGGACTGCATATGGGAAAACACAACGAAACCGATGTGATGATTCACCACATCATCGACCCGCGGATGCACCAGGGCACAACAACACCCTATGCCGATTCCCAGTCGATCACACCCGGGAGAAAGTTGTCCCACGAAGAGATCTTCGAACGCGAAAAAAATTATGCGAAAAAGCAACTGGACAAGCTGCTCAGTGCAGAAGCATCCAGGTTGGATTATCCGCTGAAGTATGACACTTCGGTGGAGGTGGAGTCAGTGAACCTCAGATTGCAAAAGATCCTTTCTGAAGACAAGGAGGACCTTTGCGTTGCAAGCATGGTTCCCGACAACTCCATGATCAGTGATCTTGCAGAACTCCTGGAGATCATCGGAAAAGTGGAATTGCCCTTCCTGCTTGTTCCCCCGGGCTATGATTTCAGGGAACCGGCTGAGATTGCGCTTATCACGGATTATTCCGAGGAATCCTGCGAACCCGTCAAGCGCGCGCTGGCCTGGTTTGATGCATTTCCTATAGCCATCAAGGCATTCGATATTGCAGCGGATTCCCAGATGAAAACAAAAGAAAACCAACGCGAGTTGTGGGAGCATGAAGTGAATAGTTTTACCACAGCATCCATGATGCTGGATACAAAGATATTATTAGGCAAGAAAAGCAAGGATAATATCATGGCACAGATCAGGAAAAGCACAGCCACACTTGCGATGTTTCCCCGCGATTTATTCAAAGCACAGGGCATCCAGTTGAAGAAAAGTGCCGACCGGAAGAAATTTCTCAACGCACCCGGGATGCCTGTCATCATATATTAAATCATCAACGTTAACAATACGAACCCTTAAAATCTAACATTATGACATTTGTTTCAATTGCATTATCCGTAGTATTTGCACTATTGTTTTCTGCCATACTTGTGTATGGGTTCAGTCGCAGGACTGCCGGACCGTTTGATGGCATGCTGTTTCTGTTCCTGATTATTTTCATGTTCACCTGGGGACTGGGTTCCTGGATGGCACCTGTCGGACCGGTTTTCGGCGGGGTTTCATGGCTTAGTTACCTGATTATAGCCATTGTGGTGATGCTCCTGATCGGTGCGTTGCTGCCACCTTCCCGTCCAAGGGGCAGCAGGGCAGCTGACAGGGCTGTTGAAGGCGATGAAGCCGCCCAGGCGGTTGGGATTACTTTCGGGTTTTTCTTCTGGTTCATGTTGATCACGCTTTTCGTGATTGCCATACTCAGGCTGTTTAACCCGGATTATACCGTTGTCTGACAGGCACATCGAACCAGAGCGAACAGAATTCAACGACAGAACAACGATCAGATCAGAAAAACGACCAGGTCACAGTAGCGACCAGATCATCGCTGCAACCTGGCCACAACAACGAACAGAGAATTTTTAACAATTAATTGCTGCACGTTCGGCTGTCCGGTTGAAGTTTTTGCCGGAGCAGCGGACGTGCTATTCAGTTTACAAAACTATAATGATGATGAAACCAAAAAGAGAAGAAAAAATAAAACAACGTATTATTGATCACCTGACCTGGGATGCGAGTGTAAATGCAAATGACATTAATGTGACGGTGAAGAATGGGAAGGTAGAACTCCGGGGTACGGTGCAGAACTCCACTGCAAGAATGGTTGCAGGACGCAACGCTTACCAGGTAAGCGGCGTGGAAGAAGTGGATAATTACCTGGAAATTAAATTTCCGGCTACGCAAACCCTGCCCGTGGACGAAGAGATCAATGAGAACATTGAAAGGATCCTGAAATGGAACAGCCATATTGATGCCTCGGATATCCAGGTGAAGACCCACGACAACGCTGTCTCCCTGGAGGGACATATCGGCAGCTACTGGGAGAAATATGTGATCGAAGAGATCGTTAACTCAGTGCGTGGAGTACTCGAAGTAAAAAACAGTGTCGAAGTCAGGCCAAAAATGGAAACCAGGGATATCAATATTAAAAACGACATTGAACAGGCCTTTGAGCGTACCAACCTGATCAATGAGAAGAACATCAACGTTTCCGTAGAGGCGGGCATGGTGAGCCTGGAAGGTGCCGTATCCAGTTTTTTCGTGAAGACCCAGGCACATAACATCGCTATATACACCACGGGAGTAAAGGATGTGGTGGATAAGATGACAGTGAAATATGATTGACCTCCGTTTTAAATCTTTCTGAGTTCTTTGATGACCTGGATCGTGATCATAGGCAGGATTCCTGCGGCAGCGATCATTCCCCATGCAGTCAATGAGAGGTCCACAAATGAAAGTGCTTTACTTAATACAGGCACAAAATAAGTGATCACAAGGACTGCTGCACACAACGCCAGGGCCATCCAGATGTATTTGTTTTTGGTTACCTGGTTGATGAACACGTTTTCTTTTGCTTCCCGCATATCGAACACGTGCAGCAGTTGCGCAATGGCGAGACTGAAGAAGGCAATATTGTTTGCCACCTGGTCAGACATGTCCAGGCCATGCACTGCCAGTACATAGGCGCCGATGATGTAAACACTGATTACGATCCCGTATATCCCGGTTGTCAGCCATTCTCTTTTTGTGATGATGGGCTCGTCCGGATCACGTGGAGGCAGCTCCATTACATTGCTGCTTCCTTTACCCACACCGAGAGCAAGGGCAGGGAAGACGTCTGACAGAATATTCAGCAGCAGGATCTGGAGTGGCAACAGTGGTAGTTTAAACATGGTAAAGCTGATGCCCGCAATGATAATGATCTCTGCAAGGTGATAGGAAAGCTGGTAAATAATGAATTTCTTGATGTTGCCGAAGATGACGCGACCCTGCTCAATGGCATTGATGATGGAAGGAAAGGCGTCATCCAGCAGCACCATATCCGAAACATCCTTGGCTACCTGCGTACCCCGCTTTCCCATCGCGATGCCGATGTCTGCTTTTTTAAGCGCCGGGGCATCATTCACCCCGTCAGCGGTCATGGCCACGATCTCGCCCTGTTCCTTGAAGTGAGTGATGATGTCCAGTTTCTGCTCCGGGTCTACCCTTGCAAACACTACGGTACTGCTGATATCTTCTGCTTCTGCGCTCGCCAGGTCCTTACCGTGCATGACAGGGTTGGATTCCTGCTGATCAGGATCGACCATCTTCACTTCCCTGGCGATATTGAGCGCTGTTTCCGGGTGATCACCTGTGACCATCACCACGCGGATACCGGATTTCCGGCAAATCTCCATGGGTTCCTTTACATCTTCCCTTACCGGGTCAATAAAACCTGTGATACCGATGAAGGTGAGCTGCTCCAAAAATTCTTCCTGCTGCGCCAGCTCTTTTTTCTGCTTTTTTGATGCTTCGCGGTATGCCAGGCCTATCACCTTGAGACCGTCTGATGAATAATGTGTATCTGCCTCGATCCACTTTTTCTTCGTTTCCTCATCAAGTTCTGCTTTTTCCCCGTTTTTCATGTAATGTGTGCACCTGTCCAGGATTGCTGAAGTGGCACCTTTTGCCGCGATCAGGAGATGGTCTTCCGTTTCATGTATTGTTCCCATCAGCATGGAGTCCGAATCAAAGGGGTCCTCGTTGACCTTTTCAAGGGCACGAAGTTCATTGAATTGCTGTTCATCATGATTACGGCTGAAATTCACCAATGCCACTTCAAGTGGATCACCCTGAAATTCACCCTCCTCTTCATCCAGATCATTACAAAGGGCGAAGACCCTGAACGCCTGGCGGAACATTTCCCGGCCTGCATCATCTGCGAAGTTTGTGCTTGCCTGGGCGCTGAGCTCCTCATTTTCTTCATTTTCCTGGCTGTCCTCAGCACCATTGAGTTTCGTTTTACCAGAAGAGGTGTCCAGCACAATTGCAGTGAGTTTATTCCTGGTAAGTGTCCCGGTCTTGTCGGTCAGGATCATGGTAGTGGACCCCAGCGTTTCAATGGCTGCCAGCTTCCTGATGATCACATTCTGCCTGGAGAGGCGCAACATTCCGCGTGCCAGGGAGAGACTCGCTACGATGGCCAGGCCTTCCGGGATGGCGGCCACGGTCCATGCAATGGCGGTCTGCAGCAGGGGGTAGATATCTTTACCTGCGATCCATCCGGACACAAAGAAGGCCACTGAAAGTCCGAGAATCAGCCAGATCAGCCGCCGCGAAAGATGTCCCAGCTTACGGTTCAGCGGGATCTCATCTTTAGTGGCCTCTTCGACCATACCGGAGATCTGTCCCAACTCTGAATCCATTCCGATGGCCACTACCAGGGCCTCCGCCTTCCCTGTGGTGATGGCGGTACCTTTGAACAACATATTCTCCCGGTCGGCCACCTGTGTTTCACCGGGAAGTTCGCCCGGGCATTTCTCAACCGGGACGGATTCACCAGTCAGCATCGATTCATCTGCATTGAGCTCTCTCGCTGAAATGATTCGCGCATCAGCAGGCACAATATCGCCGGATTCAAGGATGATCACATCCCCGGGTACCAGGTCCGGTGCACTCAGCCCGGTGATTTCACCGTTCCTTTTCACCCGTGCATGCAATGGGTCCATCTCTTTCAATGCCTCCATGGAGGTTTGTGCACGATATTCCATCCAGAACCCGATGAGGGTATTGAGGATGATCACGATAAAAATGGCGATTGCCTCGGGGTAATCGTTGAAGATTACCGAGATGACACATGCTGCCAGCAGGAGATAGATCACCGGGTTGTTTACCTGTGACCACAATAATTGCCATACGCTTTTCTGCTCATGCGACTGCAGCTCGTTTGAGCCATATTTCTTCCGGTTTTTACGGACCTCTGTATCGTTCAGTCCATCAGCAGAAGAGCTGAAGTTTTTATATAATTGTTCAAGAGGTTGCGTGTAGTGTTTTTCTTTTTCCATGTGATTTCAGGACAGGGTCCTTTTTGTGTTGTTTTGCGTTTATTCTACTGATGTTTTGAGGTAGCGTAACAATCCACCTTCCAGTAATACTTTCTTTTGTCTTTGGGTAAGCTCACACCATACCTTAAAGCTTTTTTTACTGGACCTGTTGGTGACATGAACGGGTTCGTCCTTTTTAATCGAACTGATCACGTTGCTGAACACCAGGATGTTCCTTTTCTCGACGGCGTCATAATCCTCGGAATTCTCAAACAGGAAAGGGATAATGCCATAATTGACCATGTTCTGGAACCCGATCCGCGCATAGCTTTTGGCGATTACTGCCATCTGCCCGAGGTACCGCGGTGCAATGGCAGCGTGCTCACGACTCGACCCCTGGGCATAATTCTCTCCAGCTACGACCACATGACCGCCGAATGCATCTTTTGCATGCAGGGCAAGGTCATAAAAGTCCTTGCTGACTGCATGGTAAGTGTATTTACTGATTTCCTCTATGTTACTTCTTAAAGGTAATACTACAGCTCCGGCTTTTAAAATCTCATCCGTGGAGATATTGTCTTCCAGCTTCAGGATGGCCGGCGCATCGAATGAATCCCGGAGTGCTTCAAAATCCGGGATCGACTTGATATTCGGACCCTTCACCAGTTTCACCTCATCTTCTTCTTTGGCAGGCGGGATCAGCATCATTGTATTCACCGTGCTTTTTTCAGGTTCCTGGTATTCCGGATATTCAAAGATGTCGGCCATGGAACGTGGATCTGTAATCCTTCCCTGGAGGGCAGAAACGGCTGCTGTTTCAGGACTGCATAGGTATACCTGGTCATCTTCCGTTCCCGACCTGCCCGGGAAGTTCCTGGGCATGGTCCGCAAACTGATGCTTCCTGAAGAGGGCGCCTGTCCCATTCCGATACACCCCATGCAACCGGTCTGGTGAAACCTTGCGCCGGCACTCATCAGGTCATTGATGGCCCCCATTTTTCCCAGGTCACCGATTTTCTGGCGGGAAGATGGATTAATATCGAGCGACACATCTGCAGGGATCGTTTTATCCCTGACCACCTGGCTGACCATCCAGAAATCACGCAACCCGGGATTCGCAGATGATCCGATCACTACCTGGGAAATCTTTTTTCCTTCGACCTCTTTTACAGGGACCACGTTGCCCGGGCTGCTGGGTGTGGCGATCAGGGGTTCAAGTTCATCGAGTGCAATATGCGCATCGATGTCATATCGGGCCCCTTCATCAGCAACGATTTCATTCCAGTCGGATTCCCGCTCCTCCTGCTCCATGAATTTCCTTGTGATCTCATCCGATGGAAATACCGTGGTGGTAGCACCCAGTTCTGCTCCCATATTGGCAATAACGTGGCGGTCCCATGCACTGAGTTCTTTTACCCCCGGGCCATAGTATTCTATGATTTTTCCAATGCCGCCTTTCACATCGTAACGACGCAGCATCTCCAAAATCACATCCTTGGCGCTCACCCATTTTTCGAGTTTCCCGGTCAGTTTCACGCCCATGACCTGTGGCATTTTGATATAGGCAGGATGACCGGTTGCTGCTGCAGTTACATCCAATCCGCCGGCGCCCATGGCCAGCATCCCCATGCTGCCTGCCGAGCAGGTATGACTGTCGGATCCGAGCATGGATTTTCCCGGGACACCGAACCGTTCCATATGCACCACATGGCTGATCCCGTTTCCCGGCCGGCTGTACCAGTAGCCGAATTTTTTCGCGGCAGACCGGAGAAAGAGGTGGTCGTCCGCATTCCGGTGGTCCGCTTGCAATAAGTTATGGTCCACGTACTGAACAGCCACTTCTGCCGAAACCTTGTCGATCCCGATGTTTTCCAGTTGCAGCATGATCAGTGTACCCGTGGCGTCCTGTTGCAATACATGATCGATCTTCAGGCCGATCTCTTTCCCCGGTTCCATGATTCCCTCTGTGAGGTGGTCCTTAATTAGTTTCTGTGTGACATTCATCTTGTTCATAGCTTTATTCTTTTCTGACTGTGTACGCTTCTAAAATTGTTTTCGTGTTGAGATTAATGTACCATATAGCAATGTGTGCCGAAGCAACCACCACCCGCACATCCGCACACCTGTCCATTTATTCATTGTCCGTTTTCATTTCGTTCATCAACTCCCTGCTGATCAGGTCCCTGCTTTTGGGGGATGGACGGATGATCAGGCGGATGCCCCGGTCATAGGTCACGTAATTCCAGAACCAGTTGGTGAACACGATGGTCTTGTTCCGGAATCCTACA
>CAZPTO010000022.1:0-16597 GCA_964589155.1 uncultured Bacteroidaceae bacterium
TTGGTTCCATCTGCCAGTAGGGAACCCCACTTTCTGTCATAATCTTCAATGCTGCCCGGCACTGGTCCCAGAACAGGTCGCGCGACCTGAAGTCCTCGCAGGTAAGGTCTGAGTGATCGTGTTTGTAACCGAAATACCATTCGATCCCCCAGCCTCCTGCCATATAGGTTCCCCACATGGCATTCTTACGCGCGTCGTCATGTTCCGGATCATCCTTGTCAGGAACCAGCGCATGCTGTGCATCTCCCGGTTCATCCACAGCACATGCCCAAGGTTTCCCGGCTTCCGCAGAGCGTTTCCTCCATTTCAGGACTGCGCCATGGACATTCCGGAAGTCCGGCTTATTGGTCTGAATGGAGGGTCCTGTTAACGCTACCGCAGGACCCAGCATGTCATGAAACGGGCTCCCGTTATGGATCACGATATGGTGGTGATAAGGGTCATGGTCATAAAAGTATTGTGCCATGGACCGTCGTTCCGGAGTTGCCTGGGGTGCAGTGGGGATATGCTTCATTCGGTCTCCATTCTCCTCCCCGAGGTTCCAGTTCATGGCCAGGTGGTGTCCAAACCGTGCGATCAGCTCCCTGTAATAGAGCTTCCGGTGAGAACCTACCCCGCCGTTGTCCAATAATCCCTGGTTTTCAGCCTCCTGGGTTTTAAAATGAAGAAATATCCCCTTCTGCTGTGCATGTTCAAATACTACTTCCCACTGGGCCAGTTTCGAAACATCCATCCGGTCATATGTATCATAATCAACATATGGAAATACGTTGCGGTCATCACCCATGATGTTCATGGTAAGAAAAGACATGGCGTTGAGTTCCTCAGCAGCCAGGTAATTCACGGCCCCGATCAGTCCCTTTCCTTTTCCATCCTTCCAGACCGGATCACCTGGTTTCCAGTCCGCAACATGTGGTTCCCAGGTTTTTACCAGTTGATCCTTGTGACCATCATGCTTAAACGTTCCGTCAAAATCGTGATAGGCCAGCAGGTTTTCCGGGGCATCCACACCGTTCTTTAGAAAATATTCGCCTGTCTCTGCCAATCGAAGGTAGTGTCTCCCCACGTATTGGAGCCTTCCCCTGGCCCTGAAGTCGTCACCCGTTTTATCTGTAGGTGATATCACGAAGGAGCCTGTAAGCCCATCCATAAATTCTCCGCTTTTTCCAGCATCACTTCTCTCAATTACAGCAACAAATCGACCTTTACGAAAATCCACCTGGTAGGTCCATTTCCCGGTTTCCTCCGGTGCAAAATGAACCCGCCAAACATTTCCGGATGCAGCCGAAGTGTTCGCGGCGTCCCCATCTGCAGCAAAATATCCGGGTACCACAAATTTTTTCCCGGTGGCATCGTGCGTAAAGGTGACATTCAACCGGTAATTCAGGAATGGATTGTTGGCATCTTCCTCGGATGCATCCGGACCGGTAAAATCAATCGTGATCTTATGCCATTTTTTTAATTCGCCTGAAATAGACTGGGCATTCAGCAAAAGAAGTGAGAAAAAGAACAGTGGAACAATAAGGGTGATGCGTTTCATAGCGTCTGATTTTCGGATGATCGTACACAATGATAGCTACTTCACCTTAAAGAACAAAATAAAGTTAGTGCCGGAACAATGCAAAATGGAAGGGAAACTATCCACAAGTATATCTAATTATGTATCATATCTGATATATTTTTCAGCAGGACGGCATAAAGGACATCCTTGTATGACTTCCAGACTTGCATTCCTCTACAAATTCTTTAATTTTGAATAGTCACAAACTCCGGATTGCTTATGACATCCTCCAGGTTATGCGATATCTCGCGAAACATGTCCTACGAGGAACGCATGAAAAAATGCTGGGAACTTACCGAATGGAGCATGAAGTTCAATCCGCGCTGGAAACAGGAAATCGAAAAACGGATGAAGACGGGATACACGCTCAGGTAGTCATGGCACTTTCGAAATTCTGTAAAAAATTTCTTGATGCACTCAATGTACACGGGGTGGAATACTTGGTTGTGGGTGGACAGGATTCTTAATTTCAACATATTCTCCTTATTTTTGTTTCACTTTTCAGAATAAAACAGATAGCATATGCCAATCAATGTTCCCAATAACCTGCCGGCCATCGCCGAGCTGAAAAAGGAGAACATCTTCGTGATGGAGCAGGACCGTGCCGTTCACCAGGATATACGTCCACTGAGGATTGCCTTGCTGAACCTGATGCCGGTCAAGAAGGTTGCAGAAACGGACCTGATCAGGAGCCTTTCCAATACCCCGATGCAGGTGGAACTGGATCTCCTCTATATGGATGTGCACGAATCGAAGAACACACCCAGGGAACATATGGATGTATTCTATAAAACCTTTGAAGAGATCCGGCACAGGAAATACGACGGACTGATCATCACCGGGGCCCCTGTGGAACTGCTTCCGTTCGAGGAAGTAGATTACTGGGAAAAACTCTGCGAGGTGCTGGACTGGAGCAAATCGAATGTTACCAGTACCCTGCATATCTGCTGGGGCGCACAAGCCGGACTGTATCATCATTATGGCATTCAGAAGTATGAGCTCCCGAAAAAGATCTTCGGCGTGTTCGACCACAATATCACTGACCGGAAGCACCACCTGGTGCGCGGGTTCGATGATGTGTTCCCTGCGCCGCACTCCAGGTACACGGAAAACCGGTTGGAAGACATCCGGAAACACCCGGACCTCACGCTGCTGGCTTGGTCGGAACAGGCCGGTTCCAATATCGTACTTTCCAACGATAACAGGCAGATCTTCATCTCGGGACACCTGGAATACAATCCACACACCCTGAAGAATGAATATGAACGCGATATCGCAAAAGGGATCAGGATCGAGGTACCGGAAAACTATTTCCCCGGCAATGACCCTTCAACAGAACCTGTGATCCGCTGGCGGGCCCACGCCAGCCTGCTGTTCACCAACTGGCTGAATTACTATGTCTACCAGGTGACCCCGTTCGACTGGTAAAAGGAAGTTCGATTCCCATTTATCCCGGCTGTAACAGGACTTCAGCATTGTTCAGTCCAGCAGGGAGCTGGAGATCGGCATGCTGTCATCCTCGCGGATTTGCTTCTCCAGGGTACGCAACTGTGACTTGATGCGATTGAAAAACTGGTAGCGGTGCTTTTCCGACACCCCGCTGATCAGGTTCGATTTCTTTTTCAGGTTATTGATCCAGAGTTCCGTGGAATCGCAGAACTGTCGGTTCACGGTAACGATCTTGTTCATGGTGTTGTGGGTGAGGTACAGGATCTTGTTCTGACCGGTGTTCACAAAAATGGTGTTGTTCCCGATCTCAATGTCGCTGTGGTACAACCTGAAGGTATCCTCCTCCAGGATCTGCTCATCATTGAATCCAAGCTTGCAGGTAAGCTCCGCCTCCCTGGCGATCTTGTCGATCTCCGCTTCAATCAGTGTACAGAGATGCAACGCGTCTTCCTTGCTTTCAAACAAACCCGACTGCCACACGTAATCCACCTGGACAAACAAAGAAGCCACAGTAAGATCGGTCCAGATCTCCACCGAAGGAATCCGTGCATACAGGTTATAAATCTCCTTACATAATTCCTTGATCTCACCATCGATCAGCAGCGGATTGAACTTCTTGTCGCGATGCTCCTCGGTATGGATGATACAATGAAACCAATAATATACCTTGAAAGTTGCCAGGTAGGGAAACCTGAAATGATGAAAGATGGGAATATCCTCGGCGGCCCAGGTGATCTTGCTCTCCGGTGCCGCGGAAAAACGAAGCATGTCATCCCGGATCGATCTCAGGTAACTTTTATAATCCGCCACCGTACTGAGCGGACTGAAGGTAAACGTCACCGAAGAAGCATTGTCCATGGTGTTCAACTCGTCAAAGGAGATGTTGAAATGCTGACAGATCTTCGACACCTCTTCGATAGAAAGATCGGTCTCATTCCGCAACCTCCTGTAGACACTGTCTGTGCTGATCTGGAGCAGATCTGACAACACATCCACAATACTCATGTTTTCGGGAAGCAATCGCTTCAACCTTCCCAGGAGTTTCTCCTGGATGCCCGGACCTTGCACCTGGTTCATCATATATTGCGGATTTTAATAATATTTTGACCTAAAATTTGCAAATACCACTAATTCTATACTATGAATTTGCAATTTACATAAAATCACTTCGGTTAATTGCATTTTTCGCAAATAGTTTAGGGGATTTTAGTAAATACCTGCCAAGCACACCTCAACTTCCGTTTTTACCGGGGGGACTTCTGACCTAGATTTGGGACAGATAACCAAAAAACCAAAGATCATGAAAAAACAAAGGACCATGTCACCCCTTCAATCATTTGCGACAATGCTCCTGATTCTGCTGCTCTTACCCTTCACGGCAACCAATGTTGTAAAAGCGCAGCCCATGTCATCCATTGCTGTTTCTAATATCGATACCCGTGGAGTCGATATAGATCCGGTGGCAATGGGCAACCTGCTGCGTATCGAGCTGGAGAAAAAGAAACTCTTTTATGTGATCGATAAATACGATATGCGCGATCTGCTCAATGAAAAGGGACTCACCCTGGAGGATTGTTATGGACGTACATGTATCGTGAAGATAGGTAAAGCCCTTGATGTGGACCAGGCGCTTACCGGTTCCGTGGAACGATTCAGCGACAAGCTGGTGATCTCACTGCGCCTGTTCGATGTGCGCAGTGGTGATGTACTGAATACAGATGTGGCGGAATACCAGTATGCACCGGATGAGATCGACCTGATGATCCAGGTATCTGTGAACAATATCCTCGGACTGGAAAATGACGACAACATGGTGAGTCTGCTTGCCAATTACGAAGAACCCATTTCTACCAAGTTAACCAATGTCACCCTCAATGGCCCACGCATGGGGGCGGCCTATGTAACCGGAGATTTTGCAGCTGCACTTACCGCACCAAAAAGCGAGGGCGGATATGGAGGGTATCCCGTATTGAGCCAGCTGGGATACCAGTATGAGATCCAGTACCTGACGGCCGGTAATTTTAACGCCCTGGTGGAATTTCTTCCTATTGTCAGTGGACTCGAGCAGGGATTGTTCATCCCAAGCATTGTATTTATGAATGGATTCAGATTTGGGAAAGGGAACTGGGAAGTTGCATTCGGACCTTCAGTGGGAGTGAGAAAATTTGCGGACGGGTACTATGATGCCAACAATGACTGGCGCCTGGAGAATGAGTGGTACCAGCAGGAACCCGCACCTGAGGAAGCGAACCCATTCCCGATCGTTTCAAGAATGGACAGCCGGGGGGTTGCCAAACTCGGATCCCGCTGGATCTGGGCCTTTGGCCGCACATTCCAGTCAGGATACCTGAACATTCCTGTAAATGTGTATATCTCCCCACAAAAGCAAGGGTGGTACCTGGGTGCATCGGTTGGATTCAACGTGGGAAAAAAAAGGAATTCCCGCGTCAATGATTACAGGTAGCTGGTTGTAAAATGAACAAATGCAGTCCCGGTTTGTCTGAAAATATACATTTTGTGACATGAATCTGTAACCAGACAAATCAAAATTTTTCTACATTTGTTTTCCTGAAAAACACATTTTAACAACTAAATCTAATATCATGAAAAAAATCGTACTCGCATTTACACTGATTATTTCCATGACCGCCCTCAGCTATGCCCAGGATTACCAGACCGCGATCGGACTTCGTGGTGGTTTGTCCAATGGGATTACTGCAAAAAAATTCCTGGGTGAAAAAAGTGCTGTGGAAGGAATCCTGTCAACACGCTGGAGTGGCTTCAACATCACAGGTCTTTATGAAATCCATCGCGACAATGCATTTGATGTGGAGAGACTGAACTGGTATTATGGAGTAGGTGGACATATTGGATTCTGGAATGGAACCTATACCACCTGGGGCGATCCGGGAACAAGTTATACTGTGATCGGTATTGACGGAATTATCGGGATAGAATATAATTTTGAGGAGATTCCGATCAATATCAGCCTGGATTGGAAACCTGCGCTGAACCTGGTTGGAAACAGTGAATTCTGGCCAGATGGGGGCGCGGCCTCAGTCAGGTATTATTTTTAGAAGAAATTTTTTAACCTGCGCAAAAGGCGGTCTGCAAGGATCGCCTTTTTTTGTACCTTGCATATTATGACCAGGGGAGCGGACATATACCGAACTGAAAAAGGACATATATTGAACTGGAAAGGGGATTTGTAAGAACAATAGCACCCTTAGATGAAAGCACAACAATTCATGGCTATCGCCTGGCTGGTCTCGGGTCTTCTTCATCCTGTGCAGTCAACGATCCAGGCCCAGGACCGGGGAGGTATGCAGAATTATACCCATTTCCTGGATCATAGTCAGGTCCGGCATGATGCTCTTTTCCAGGGCGTTGTGAAGCTTCAGGGCGTTGGAAAGCTTCAGGGCCCTGGGCAGTTGCAGGGCCTTGGACAGTCCCAGGACCATGGACAGTTTCAGGACCATGGACAGTTTCAGATCCCTGGACAGTTTCTGGACCATGGACAGTTTCTGGACCATGGACAGTTTCTGGACCATGGACAGTTTCAGGACCATGGACAGTTTCAGGGCCTTGGACAGTTTCTGGACGATGACCATGCCCGTGGCCTTCATCCGGCCCTGGTCAGCTTCGGTGCCAGGTACCATAAAAGCTTTATCATCCAGCATTCCAAAAAGCTGAAAGATGAGTTTACCAGCTCCAATCCCTGGATGATCGAAGCGGAGTGGAACTGGCACCTGCGCAGCGAAGATGTCTGGGACTATTGTTTTTGCTTTCCACGAACCGGACTGGCCATCAGTTATGTAAATTTTGACCTGCCGGAGATCCTGGGAAGTTCAGTTGCAATCTATCCCTACATTGAACCATACATCCGTCCGGAACACCGGTTGAATTTTTCCATCCGGTTCGGACTGGGTCCTGCGTTTGTGACAAAGATTTACGATGAAGATCTCAATCCTGACAACCTATTCTTCAGCAGTCACTACAGCTTTATTGCTTTGTTGAATTTTTCGGTCAATTACAGGTGCACGGATGCGTTTACTGTTCGCCTGGCCGGCAACTATAACCACATTTCCAATGGTGGGTATGCAGAACCCAACCTGGGCATGAACTTCCCCTCGCTGAACCTGGCGCTGGATTATAGTCTGCAAAGGCCAAGCTTCCCCGTTCACCGGAAGGCCCCTGGACAAGCATTGTATCCCGACAAAAACAGGGTCGACCTACTCCTGGGTGCTGCTGCAAAACCTGCTTCGTATGAACTTCATGACAACATCTACCCGGTGCTGCACTTCGGAGTAAAATACAGCAGGGTGAGTGGACGAATCTTTGCCTTAACAGCAGCTGCGGAATGGCTGCATGACCGGTCATTGATTGAACTGGCCACGGCCCGGCAAATCGTGGACCAGGATGGGAATATCCCGCCTCCCAACAGGGGGTCTGTTGCAGCCGGGATCGAATGGCTCTTCGGGAGATTCATCTTCTCGCAGGAATTCGGTGCCTACCTCTATGCACCGGTAAAGGCAGTCCATCCTGTTTACCAACGCTATGGATTATCGTTCAGGATCACCGACCATCTCCTGGCTGGACTGAATGTAAAAGCACATGCCCAGGACGCTGATTTCATGGAGGTCATGATCGGTTTTTCGTTATAAAATAGTCTGCAAAAAAATCCCGGGTTTCTGCTATCCTGTTCACTCTCTCCCCTCATCCAACTCCTAAAGATAGTATACTTATGAAACCCGGGAATTATTAACTCAATATTATGGATATATCAGTACATACAGGGTTAATCCCATTCACCTAAGATTTAAGCAGGTTGTAATCATAACCTTCTTCCTTACTCATCGCTTGCGCTGCAACCGTCAGCAGAATTCCATAAATAACCTTTGAGCTAATGTCAGCAATGGTGTAGGTAATCTGCCTGGCCACAACACCTGTCTCACTGAAGAACACACCTTCGAGTCCAACCAGGTGTGGCATCAGGTATGCGCCGGGATACAGCATCCAGGAAAAAATAAACAATACCCAGATGGATCCGATTGCCTTTGCAGCTTTCGGAGGCGTACCTTCTTTTCCTTCCATGATCACCCTGCGCATCAATACCAGGATATGAATAAAGAATAATGTCGAAATTCCACCCCAGATGAAGAATGCAGCAACGTTTGAAACCTCGTAATACTGCCCGATGTAGCCGGTAATGATCATGGCTGCACCTGAAAACCAGAATTGATTCCTGATGCTGGAAAACTTACTTCTTGTAAGTGTAACAACGAACAGTATCTGGAAAAGCAACATGGGCACATCGATCAACCAGTTCAGGTAACGATATCCATTATTGAAAAGGTCCGCTCCGTCTTCAATAAAGTACCTCCCTTTTGCCTGGTCAAACATAAATGCAGTGGTCCAATTTTGCGCCTGTTTGTATAACAACAAAGCTGCAGAAACCATCACAACAACAGAAAGCACCGATGAAATCCTGAACCTTGGAGCCACCGTTTTCATAGTAAGAATAAAATAAAAAAGTCCGGCCAGCATCACTGCGTAGCCAAGTGTCAGCACATGGGCGACCATCTGATAAGCCATTTCTGATAGCCCCTGGTCCATCCCGATGTAATTTTCAAATGTAGCATTTACAAGTTCAATCATAATATGTTCAATTTTAATTTTACATATAACCCAAAAATATCCTGTTTTGTTTAATTTTTGTATTTATTTATTAAACAAACATTGCCGATTATTCCCAAAAAACAGTTTAAGACAATGATGCATACCCTCAAGGATGGTTGTAATGCAGCGCTCCCTGACAATCTTGCAAGAGTTACCCTGAAAGAAAGCATATAATATGAGTTACCATGGCTAAATTAAAGCATTCAAATGGATGGTCATGAAAGAGAAAGACATGCACAAATGCCCGAATGACATCCAGGTTGCGGGAAGAAAATAAAAGCATACATGCGCCTGGTGGGAAAGAATTGGCAGGAATGTATCGATCAAATCCTCATGGGAGCCTCATCTCATCCTCCCTGAGCACTGCAAGCTGCTCACTGCAACTCCTGCAGAAGTTGATTTTTTTCTGATCCAAATCCTCCACATAGGTACTTGACCGCATGATACAGATGGGATGTGTACAATGGATCAGTCCGAAAGTATGCCCCAGTTCATGGATGGCGACCTTTGTAAACCGCTCAAGCATCAGCTCATAATCTTCCGGTAATCCATACAGCTCATTGCGCAGCCTGAACAGGGATGCAATGCCAAACAGTCCGTTCAATTGTGCCTGTCCGAAAATATAGGTCAGGATGGGAATATACAGGTCACCACGGAACAGGCTGATGTATTTCAGGTATCCTTTGGGGGCCCGCTCGATCATAGCCTCCAGCAACAGGTCGGCATTATATTGTCGCCGTGCGGGATTGTAGAATTGTGACACATCCATGGTGCACTCCATCAAATCGACCTCTACATTATAAATGTTGCCGACCTTCTCCATGATGTGCCGGGTAGTTCGTTTTTCGAACATCCCGCAGGTAATGACTATGATCTTATTGTTATTCAATAACTACAACCTTGATTTGGAAAAACCTTTGCATGCCCTTGTGGACAGCCTGTCATTATGACCTGGGCTTACTGAGTCCAAACTTCTTGATCTTATTGTAAAGCGTGACCCGGTCCACATTGAGCGCCCGTGCAGCACGTGAGATATTCCAGTCGTATTTTTTCAGTATCTTCGCAACATGCTTTCGTTCAAGCTCATCGAGGCTCTCAACGGAACTACTCATTTCCTCATTGCCAAGCGGCAGATCCTTCAGCCTGATCTCCTTACCATTCCCGACCACGATGGCGCGCTCGATCATGTTTTCCAGTTCCCTCACGTTCCCGGGAAACTCAAAATTCATTATGTGCTTCAATGCAGAAGGATCGATGGTCAGGAGGTCCCTGCTCATGGATTTACAGTACTTGGCTATAAAGTGATCCACGAGCAACGGGATATCTTCTTTCCGCTCACGCAATGGTGGCACTCTGATATTCAACACATTCAGCCTGTAATAAAGGTCTTCCCTGAATGTGCCGTTCTTCACCATCCCCTCCAGGTCTTTATTGGTAGCACATATGACACGGAAATCGGAGGTGAGTTCCTTGTTGCCGCCCACCCGCATAAAAGTCTTTGACTCCAGTACACGAAGCAATTCCACCTGCATCTTGGGAGAGATCGTTGCGATTTCATCCAGAAAGATTGTTCCCCCGTCGGCCATCTCGAAGCGCCCCTTACGTGTAAAACTGGCTCCTGTGAATGCGCCACGTTCATGGCCAAACAATTCACTCTCCAGCAGACTTTCGGTAAGTGCACCGCAATGGACACTGATCAGTGGAAAGTATTTTCTTGATGAATTGGAGTGGATCGCCCTGGCAATCAGTTCCTTACCGGTCCCCGATTCCCCGGTGATGATCACCGATGAATTGGATTGCGCGATATGCTCCACATCGTGCAATACTTTTTTCAATGCATCACTCTTCCCGATAATATCATCCACATCTTCAAGTGTGGTAAGCTTTTCGCGCAATGTTTCATTTTCGTTCTGCAAGGTGACCTGCTTTGCTGCATTCCTGATCAGGTGCGACAGGTCATCCGGATCGAAGGGTTTGGTAACATAATCAAATGCACCGTTTTTAAGTGCCTGTACGGCCGTATCCACGGAAGCAAAAGCTGTCATAATGATAAATACCGGCTCCCTGGCAAGTGTTTTGATCCGCTTGTGCAGTTCCATGCCATCCATTCCCGGCATTTTGATATCTGCAAGCACAATATCAAACGCTTGCGATTCCAGCTTCACCAAAGCCTGTTTTCCGTCCTCCGCACAATCCACATCGTAGCCATCATCAGTGAACCAGTCGCACAGGGAATCTCTGACCGACGCTTCATCGTCAACGATCAATATAGATACTTTTTCAGCCATGTTACTTAATTTTTGTTGTCAGATAATGGGAGAATGATCGATATCGTCGTGCCCTTGCCTGGCTTTGAATCCACGCGGATCCTGCCCTTGTGGTTTTCAACGATGCCATGCACAATAGCCAATCCCAAACCAATCCCGCTGGTCTCCCGCTTGGTGGAATAGAATGGTTCGAATATATGCGCCAGCTCCTGCTCAGCGATTCCTACCCCGTTGTCGATGATCTCAAGCATGACCAGTTCATCCTCGGGATTGGTGGTTCGTATGGTGATCTCCCCGTTGTCACTGACCGCTTCCGTGGAGTTCACAAGAATGGCCACACAGGCCTGCTTGATCTGGTTCGGACTGCAGAATACCTCATCCTGATCTGCATTCAGGTCGGTATGGAATCCAATGCCTTTCATTTTGATGGTATGATCCATCAGCCTGTATGTTTCCTTCAGAATAGTATGCAGATTGGCATACTCGAAATCGTCCTGGTCCTTTCGTGAAAAATCAAGCAATCCCTTGACAATATCACCACATCGCCTGGTTTCCGTTTCGATCAGCTTAAGATTTTTCAGTATTGAATCCTTTTTGGGATGATAGAATTCGCCGCTGCTCAGCTGTTTGGACACGAGCTTGGAATACACCAGGATCCCTGAAAGCGGGTTGTTGATCTCATGTGCCACGGAAGAGGAAAGTTTCCCCAGCGAGGCGATCCGTTCCACGTGAATGAGTTCATTTTGTGCTTCCGATAAAGCCTCAGACTTTTTTCGCACCTTATACTCCAGCTGCTGCGACCAGTTTTGCAATTCCTCAGTGGCTTCATCAATATGATCCAGCATATTGTTGAAAGCCTCGGATACCATCCGCATATCATCCAAAAGGTGCGGTTCGATTTCCAGGCGGATGCTTGTATCTCCACCTGAAACCGCCTCGCTGGCCTTGATGATGCTATTGATCGGCTTCTTGATCCTCCTCCTGGTGAATACCACAAGGAAACCCAACATGATCCCGGTGATCAGCAAGGCCAGCATCAAAAAATCACTGGATGAACGGTTCACAAATGCATCAAGGTCACGCAAAGGCAGATTGATAACAAGTGAACCCAGCACCTCCTCCGATTCACTATGGGCATGACAGGCTGCAGTATAACAGGAGGGTTCATTCAGAATCGGCTTACGTATCACCAATTGCCGCTCGCTCTCATCATCCTGGAACACTCCGCATTCAGGCTGGTCCTCAATGATCCGGTAGTCCTTTTCCAGGTAAGAGAACATCGATGAGAGATTCGAATGACACTCACTGCAGTTTGGATTCCGGTCATCGGCAAAATCTGCAGAAAGGGAGCTGTAGGCCAACTGGTCATGTTCGTTGTACATGTTCACCTCATCGATTCCTGACATGGTGCTGATGATGTCCAGCTCACGTTGCAGCATGGCTTTGTCATTTTCGAGCATCGAATAGTACAATGCTCCCTCGGCAATCGAACTTACCTGGTCCCCGGTCTGTCTTATCGTGGTATTGAAAAGATCCAGGTAAATGGTCCGGAACACGATATTGAATAAAATGAACAGAACAAACAGTGAACCGGTGATAATCAACACCAGGCGACCGTAAATCGACGACTGGAAACGTAAATGATTCCCGATCAACTTTTTATTTTTATTTCTTTTAAAGAATCCGACAAGTGCCCCTGCCATAACCCATTGGTTTTTAGATGAAAATTTATCGTGTTGCGCCCGGATAAGATGAAGACCGGGGGAAATGTGCATACACAATCCCCCGGCATTATTAAACATGCGCTATTCTTCCTGAAGAACAACGGTTAAATTACGAAAAAACAGCTAATCTAAAAATTCCTTTTGGAATTTATTCCAAACCGTGGCCGGCATATCAGCAAGTGGAAAATCCGCCAGTACACCACCTTCCTGGAGGACCACCCTGTCTGATTCCTTATTGATCAGCTGGACAGCTTCGGCCATAAAATCCTTGCACCTTTTCAATTCCTCCTGTGACCATTCCAGGGCCTCTTCATCCATTTTGCAATCATTGATCTCTGTTTTCCAATTTTCCGGCTTCACCTTACATATCCACCCTTTATCATAGGGATCACTGTTGATGAGCCCTTCATTTTCATGAACAGCTGTATTCAATTGCTGAATTTTCCCGGAGATCGGAGAAGCTATTTTCAGTTGCCGGTCACCACTTGAAACCGTGGCAAGAAAATCTCCTTTATTCACCTGTTCGCCTTCGGAACGTAAAAAATCAATGCTCACTCCACCTGTAATATGTAACAACAGGTCATCAATCCCTACTTTTGCCGCTCCCGATTTCTCCAGGTAGGTCCATGTGTGGTTCTTATTGTAAAATAATCCCCGCGGTATCCTGAGAAGTGCCGCTGAAAGACCCTGCATGGATTCAACCAGTTGTGTTTTTACATTCACCGGTCTGTTCAGGAAGTACCATGTAGGCACGAGGATGAGTAAAAATGCTATGATCACCAGATATTCAATACCCTTGGTTTCGAAAATATCTGTGTACGTAAATGCATCCATATTTCTAAATTTAGTGATGATAATTATTTAAAATTTTAATGTTCATTCTCTTTTGCCCATGAAGGTGGTTCATTATAAACCGGCATACGTCTCACTACCCAGCGGAACACCCATACTTCTATAAAAATGATGGTAAACGTAACCACTACTTCCATCCAGGTTGGGTAATACGGTTCCGCGGCATCCCACCGGAATGCAATGATGGAAACGTTCAGCCGGTTGATAACAATCCCAAGCATGGTGACAATGGCTGCCACTTTCGCCAGGGTGATGTTCACTTTCCTGTAACTGATAAAGAACATGACCATCGGAACCAGCACAAAGCCGATCATTTCAACCAGGTACCATACCCCCATGCGCGAACTCAGATACGCCCAGTTCTTTCCATGCACAAAAACGATAATATGCATGAAAAAATAGACAAACATGGCAAAAGCACAGATCTGAGAAAAAGTGTGGATTATCCCCTTTTGACCGATCTTGTTCTTTTCACTGATCTTATCAGCAAAGACCCTTTTGCTGACGGATCCTTCAAAAATTACCATGGATAGTCCTGCAAATACGCTGGATACCAAGAAAAGAATGGGAATAAATTCATTGTACCATAAAGGATGAATTTTTTCCCTGGCCATCAGAAACAGTGCTCCCAGTCCTGACTGGTGAAGGGTGGACAGGGTGATTCCCATGATCACTGCACCGAGGGTCATGCCCGAAAGGATCTTACGTGCCCGCTTCGCACCCAACCATTCAGCAATGGCCGGTGAAAACTCGATCAGCTGGGCGATCATGTAAAGCAAGAAGTGCCAGGCGATCAGAAAAAGCACGGAATTTGCCCCAAAACTGTTGCCAATAATAGGATTAATGATTTTAAGGGGGCGTCCAAGATCCAGCACCAATGCACCGGCATAAAACACATATGCCAGGAAACCATTCAGTACCGTGACACGGACAATGGATTTGAATTTCTGAACATTTAGAATATATACGATGAATGTAAGCACATAGGCACCACCGGCGAAAGCCACACCGGTTACAACGTTAAACCCTTTCCACAACCCCCATGGCACCTCCTGATCGATATTACTTACATATCCTAACCCATGTATAAACCTGAGGACAATGATGACTATGCCGGCCGTAATAACGGGTACTGAGATAATATTGAACCAGGTAAATATCGGACCTTTGGGTTTTAGTTCATCTACCAGGAATTTCCAGGTTGATTTTCCATTCCTGGGTTGTTCAATTGCTCTTGAATTACTCATTTTCGCTGTCTTGATTTGGTTTATTTTTCGTTGCGCTATGTATTCCCAGTAGTGCTGCAGGTGCCAATATGAACACAGAAGGCACACTGTATAGAAATCCCTTTGTTAACTCCGGATAGGGCTTCTTCTGCACCTTTGTATTGAATCCCAGTTCTTCAAAGGGGACAGCTGAAAGATAGAGCCAGCCTGTTCCGCCGGCTTCATGCTCACCATAGATCACGTCATGGTACATCCCGGGAAACTCTGCAATTCGCTTGCGCGCCTCTGCGATCAATTCGCGACGGTTGCCGAACTTGAGCGCTTCCGCCGGACAATTTTCAACGCATGCGGGCAGCTTGCCTTCCTTCACGCGCTCGAAACACATGTCACATTTCTGGATCTTCGGATTGGTACTGTGGTATTCAAATTTTGGCGCATCAAACGGACAGGATATCATACAGTACCTGCATCCCATGCATTTCTCCTCGCGCCAGATGACCGAACCATCTTTAGTCTTGTGCATCGCCTTGGTCAGGCAAGCCGAAGCACAGGCCGGCTGTGCGCACTGCATGCACTGCGTTTTTACAAAAAACTCGCCCTGTGATGTTTCATATGCATTGACAACAGTCCTGCGTGTTTCATCTGCTTTGCGTATTTTGCCTGCTTCCGGGACATCATCAAGTGCCGGCTCCTTTAAACCATTTGCCTGCGCACACGCAATCTCACATCCCTGGCAACCTGCACACCAGGCTGAATCATATAATATTCCATAAAATTCCTTCTCATCCTCTTCCGGCGCTGTTGTGGCACCCAGCTGTTTGCCGGTGCCAAGTGCTACACCTGTCAACCCAAGTGCCCGTAAAAAATTTCTTCTGTCTACTCCCATTATATTATATTTTAAATTGAACCAACTGGATTAATTTCTCAGGAAATCAGTTTGGAAATCGTCCCATATCTCGGGACCAAGATCTTTAAGAATAGCATCACGGATTTCACCACCTTCCTGCAACACTACTCCGGTTTTACCGGCAGGCTGACTGAGTGCAGCAAGAAAATCTTTCAGGCGCGCAAACTCAGACTTGATCCATTCTCGGTACTTCGGGGCCCTGAATAAAGATTCAAATTCCTCAACCCAATTGGTGGGCTCGATAATATAAACCCAACCCTCGGAGAATGGAAATGAGTTGACCAATGCTGCATTGAGCTGTAGCTTTTCATTGTGCGAAAAAATCTTCCCTGAAACCGGGGATTGAATGTCCATACGCTTGCCATTTTGGACAAGGGTAAAGATCGTTTGTCCCTTACGAACATGCTCCCCGCGATCTCTCATCTCAATACGTGTAATGGGACCGGTGAGCTTTTCAATGAAACTGTCCAGCCCGACCCTGATATTCCCGTCCCGTTCCTGGAAGGCCCAGGTATGCGACCGGTCGAAATAATATCCCCCCGGTACCTCAGATGATTCCGAAATAAAACTGGCCCCGGCGGCTTCCCTGATAGATTCAGGAGTAGGTTTGTTTTCATTGAATCTCCGCAATACCAGGTAGATCAAGAGGCCCAATCCTGCAATAATAATCGCAATCACAAGTGCCAATCTTCCCCGGTTCTCCTCACCTTCATCAGCTGGTATTACCGGGGCGCCTTCCAGGCTGGCAAGCAGGGTTTCCTGCTCGTTTCTGAGTAATGTTGAATAACCATTGTTTGCCAGGATCTGCTGTCCATCTCCGGCCAGCCATTGCAGGAAGTTTCGTTCCTGCTCACCAAGTGGTCCCCCGGAACCCACTGCAAAGATACGGCTGTACAATGAACCGGTACATTTGCCGATCCAAATGCCCCGGT
>CAZPTO010000023.1:0-16498 GCA_964589155.1 uncultured Bacteroidaceae bacterium
AACCGTTGAGTGCCTCTGCGCCGCCAACGATCTCGATAATCTCATTGGTGATGGTTGCCTGCCTGGCCTTGTTGTATTCCAGGGCAAGGTCTTTGAGCAATTCAGTTGCATTATCGGTGGCCTTATGCATGGCTGTCATCCTGGCACCGTGTTCGGAGGCAAATGAATCCCGTATTGCTTTATAAAACTGCATTTTCAGTGATCTCGGAATCATCTCCTCCAGGATATACGACTTGGAGGGTTCAAAGATATAATCCAGGTATGCCGGAGAATCATCCTCCCCGTCAAGTTCATCCATACTAATGGGAAGAAACTGTTCAGTGGTCAGGACCTGTGTCGCTGCATTCCGGAACTGGTTGTATATGATATCCACATGGTCGTAATCTTCTTCAAGATAATGCTTCATGATCATTTCAGATATCCGGGAGGACCGGTCAAAGGTAAGCTCATCAAAAATCTCAGTGTCGCTGAAGATAACATGATATCCATTCCTTTTCAGGAAATCAGCACCTTTCTTGCCGATGGCAAGAAAATGAACCTGTCCGGCCATCATCTGACTTGAGTAGGTCTCCAGTGCCAAATGGATCGCCGCCTTGATGGCATTGCTGTTAAACGCACCACACAATCCCCGGTTAGATGTAATCAGCACCAGCAAAATATTTTCCTTTTCCCGTTCCCGGCCATAGGGATTGCCATCTTCGGCCTGGACACTTCCACTAATACTTCCCAGCATCTCCTGCATTTTTTCAGCATAGGGCCTGAGTTGTGTAATGGCATCCTGTGCTTTTTTCAGCTTTGCAGCGGCCACCATTTTCATTGCGCTGGTGATCTGCCGTGTGGAAGCGACCGATTCCCTTCTTACCCGTATCTCCTTGAGATTAGCCATAGATCATGTTAAGGTTGATGGTGATCAGGATTTTAGTTTATCTACAATATCTTTTGCCACCTCTTCCAGTACGGAAGTGATCTTGTCATCGAGTTTTCCTTCAGAAAGCTGCTTCAATACATCCTTGTGTTTCATCTCAAGGTATTCGAGGAACTCATCCTGGAATTGTTGCACCTGGTTGATCTCAATACCCGCAAGCAGCCCTTTCGTCCCGCAATAGATAATTGCGATTTGTTTTTCAACGGGAAAAGGTGAATATTGACCCTGCTTCAGGATCTCGACATTTTTTCTTCCTTTGTCAAGCACTGCCTTGGTAGCTGCATCCAGATCGGATCCGAACTTGGCAAATGCTTCCAGTTCGCGGAACTGCGCCTGGTCCAGCTTCAGTGTTCCTGCGATCTTTTTCATGGCCTTGATCTGGGCATTACCTCCTACCCTGGAGACGGAAATACCCACATTTATAGCAGGCCTGATCCCTGCATTGAACAAGTTGGATTCCAGGAAGATCTGTCCATCGGTAATAGAGATTACATTGGTGGGGATATAGGCGGAAACATCGCCTGCCTGGGTTTCAATGATCGGCAGAGCTGTCAATGATCCTCCCCCCTTCACCATGGGCTTAATGGATTCGGGGAGGTCGTTCATCTTTGCCGCGATCTCATCTGATTCGATGATCTTCGCAGCCCGTTCCAGCAATCTTGAATGGAGGTAGAATACATCACCGGGATAGGCTTCCCGGCCCGGAGGTCTTCTAAGCAACAGTGATACCTCCCTGTAAGAGACAGCCTGTTTGGAGAGGTCATCATAAATAATCAGTGCCGGACGTCCGGTATCACGGAAATATTCCCCGATGGTGCACCCTGCGAAGGGGGCATAAAACTGTAATGCGGCGGGGTCCGACGCAGTTGCGGAGACGATCACAGTATAATCCATCGCGCCGTTGTCTTCCAGGGTTTTAAGTATATTTGCAACCGTACTTCCCTTCTGACCAATGGCAACATAAACACAGTATACCGGCTCACCCCTGTCAAAGAATTCTTTCTGGTTTAAAATTGTATCGATGGCAATGGCTGTTTTGCCGGTCTGCCGGTCGCCGATAATCAGTTCCCGCTGACCCCGTCCAATGGGGATCATTGCATCGATGGCCTTCAGACCTGTCTGCAACGGTTCATTTACGGGCTGACGATAGATCACGCCCGGTGCTTTACGTTCGATAGGCATTTCGTAAAGGTCACCGCCGATCGGACCTTTGCCATCCAGGGGTTCTCCCAGGGTGTTGATCACACGTCCTGTCAGCTGCTCACCTACCCTGATCGATGCAATGCGTTTTGTTCTTTTTACGGTGTCGCCCTCCTTGATCAATTCTGATGATCCCAGCAACACTGCTCCAACATTGTCTTCCTCTAAATTGAGAACTATACCCATTACACCACTGTCGAATTCAATCAGTTCATTTGCCTGTACCTTGTTCAGTCCATAGATACGAGCGATTCCATCACCTATCTGAAGTACCGTACCGACCTCTTCCAGCTCAACATCACTTGTAAATCCTTCAAGTTGTTTTTGTAGTATCTCCGAAACCTCAGAGGGTTTAATCTGGGCCATATGCTATTCTTTTTCGATTATTTTAATAATTGTTTTTTGACTTTGTTCAGGCTGCGTGCGACACTGGCATCATATTGCTGATCTTCAATGCGCAGCACAAATCCCCCGATCAGCGCTTCTTTCTCGTCAGCTACCATCTCGATGGAAGTTTCCAGGGTATCCTCTGCTGCTTTTCGCACTTTGTCTCTGAGCGCTTTTGAAACCGGTTTCGCAGTGGTAAAGGTGGCTGATACAATCCCTTTATATTGTTTATACAACGCTGTAAAATACCGGGCAATGCCGGGAATATATTCCTCTCTTCCGTTCCTGAGTACAAGCTTCAGCAGGGACAGGGTCAGTTCCCCGACCTGTGCGGAAAGCACCTGCTCCATGATCCTGAGCTTCTGAGCGGGTTGAATGATCGGGGAGAGCAACAATTCATTGAATTCGTTTACACGGGAAACCTTTAAAATCTCATCCATATCCCCTCTGACCTCGTCAAGCAGATCCTTCCCTTTTGCACTCTCAAAAAGCGCCCTGGCATATCTTACCGATATTTTGCTTTCGTTCATTAAATCATCAATTCAGGTCAATGTCATCCACCAGCTTTTCAACCAGTGCTTGCTGTTCCTTGTCGCTGCTCAGTTTCTGCTTCAGTATCTTCTCAGCGATCTCAACCGAAAGCACTGCCATTTGTTCCTTCATTTCTGAGATCGCAGATGCCTTTTCGTTCTGAATCGCTTCACGCGCATTCTTCAGTAATTTGGCGGACTCTTCAACCGCCTGTTCTTTTGCCTCCGAGATGATCTTGTCCTTCACATCCCTGGCATCTTTCATGATTGCATCTCTTTCCGCTTTTGCTTCAGCCAGGATTTTTTCATTATCAGTTTTTAGTTTCGTCATTTCCGCACGTGCCTTCTCTGCAGATTGAAGCGCCTTTCTGATACTCTCATTCCGTGCATGCACTGCAGCAAGAATGGACGGCCAGGCATATTTTCTGAGTATTAAAAGAAGGATCAGGAAGAACAGCGTGGTCCAGAAGATCATTCCTACTCCGGGAGTTAACAGATCCATAATATATTGCTTTTAATGGTTGATCAATTGATAACGACCTGCAACCAACCGTTGCAGGTCGTTTTCCCTTTATGCATTGTTGGTGAGCAGTGCTACTACTACGCCAAACAATGCAACACCTTCAATCAGTGCAGCTGAAATGATCATCGCGGTCTGAATCTTTCCGGCAGCTTCCGGCTGACGTGCAATGGCTTCCATTGCCTTCCCACCTATCGTACCGATTCCGAATGCTGCCCCGATCACTGCGAGTGCTGCTCCGATTGCTGATAATGTACCTGTCATAATAATTTAAGTTTAATTAAGAAAAAATATTACTCGTGGTGATGCTCTGGCATCGCCAGTCCAATAAACAGTGCTGATAAAAGGGTAAATATATATGCCTGGAGAAATGCCACCAGGATTTCAATCATATCCATAAATATGACCATCACAAGTGATGGTACGGACATGAAAAAACTCTTGAAAATAAATATGATTGATATCAGGCTCAATACGATAATATGCCCTGCTGTGATGTTTGCAAACAGACGGACCATCAGGGCGAACGGTTTTGTAAGGATTCCGATCAGTTCCACTGGGATCATGATGGGAAGGAGCCATTTCGGAACTCCCGGAAAGGCAAAAATATGTCGCCAGTAGGCCTTGGTCCCATTCAGGTTGGTAAGCAGAAGGGTAAAGGCAGCCAGCACCATGGTGACGGCTATGTTCCCGGTAACATTTGCACCAAAGGGGAAGAAAGGGATGAGCCCCATCAGGTTATGAATGAGTATAAAGAAAAATACCGTCAGCAGGTAGGGCATAAATTTTTCATACTTCTCTTCACCGATGTTGGGCACTGCAATATCTTCCTCAACAAACACGATCAGTGGCTCCAGGAACCCCTGCATTCCTTTGGGCGCACTTATACCGACCTTTCTATATGATTTTGCGAGGCCAAGAAATACCAGCAGGAGAATGACAACAGCCAGGAACATCATCGAGACATTTTTCGTGATTGAAAAATCCATTGGGAGTCCGGCTTCCACGAGTTCCCCATGGTCATTCACCTCGATGATCTTTCCATCAATGGTTTTCTCCTCTGTCCCTCCTTCCCCATCCTCAATAAAGATGCTTCCACTGCCCATCTCGAAACCCTTGTAATTATGACCATGGGCAAGCTTCGAAGACATAAAAATATGGAATCCCGAATGCTTGCTGTACAGGATTACCGGAAGTGGAATACTTACGTGATGACCTTCTTTTGTGGTGAGGAGATGCCATTCATGCGCATCCTTCAGGTGGTCCATAATTACTTCAGCTGCATCAAATTCCTCCTCATGGGAAGCATTTCCATGGGGATCAACAGCTGCTGTATGATCTCCGGCATGATCTGCCTGGGCAGCATGGTCTTCTGCATGATCCTGTACATGGACCTGAGCATGATCTTGCGCGAATAAGGAAAACCCGCTGACCAGAAAGGTGATAAATACCAGGTAATAAATTGAACGTACGTGATTTAGAGTCCGCGAATTCACTTATAATCAATTGTTTTTGAATGCTTTGTATAAAATACTTATCAAAAAAATTGTAAGCACTAAATATAACACAAAAAAGGCAATGATAAAGTCAGTTGTGAGTTTTTTTCCAACGGCCCAGTAAATCAGGATCAATACCAGGTAGGCCAGGAATTTTCCTCCTATTCCTGCCAGCAGGTGGATGCCCTGGTCACGTTCTGCTTTCCTGGTCCCGGAAATCACAATCAGGTAAGCTCCCAGGGTGATCAGGGTCATGAAAGTCAGCAGGCTTGCGTAGGTTGTGAGGGTAAGATCAGAATCTGTATGCTGAATCAGCAGCAATCCACCTGCCAGAAACAGGATGTACAGGAGGAGCAACCGGAGTACATGGCGAATTTTACGAATCATCTTTGCGCTGAATAAAGTCCTTAAGTGCAATATAGATCCCGATGATCACCCCGAGGAGTGCAAGTATCGCGGTATATAATGAAGTATCTGAAGTGGATCTTTCGTCGAGCTTTATGCCTGCCCAGGTAAAGATACCGATAATGGCCAGCATCTGGAAACCCAGGCCGGTATATTTGAGATAATCATTCAGGCCTGAACGGCCCTGGGAATCATTTTTCCCCTTTTTTGTGTTCTCCGACTGATTCTCCGATTGGTTCTTTTTTTCCACCCATATCACATTTACCGGTCAGTATAGCACCTGGTTCAATGGCAAGTTTGCTGGTTTTGATCTCACCATATATTTTCGACATGGAACGAAGGGAAAGCAATTCCTCAATAACAATTCGTCCTTCAACAAGACCTTCCACCTCGCAGTTCTTGCACCTGATTTCGCCGTTCACTTTGCCTGACTGACCGACAAAGACTTTTCCCTTGGTGGAGAGGTTACCGATCAGGATCCCATCGAACCGGATGTTCTCATTTGAACTGATATTTCCTTCGATCGTTGTACCTACACCGATCATATTGATCTTGTTAGTGTTCTCTGATTCAGCTACTTTTGCCATATTTCCCTTGTATTATTACAGACCGTTATTTAATTACAACGCGTAAAGATAACAAATATTTCCCATGGCCTTTGTCACGTTATTTTGGGTCGTATGCCCATTTCAGGTAAATGGAGCCCCAGGTAAAGCCGCCGCCAAAGGCTGCCAGAATAACATTATCCCCTTTGCTGACCTGTGATTCATATTCCCAGAGGCACAGTGGAATGGTTGCTGCCGTGGTGTTGCCATATTTCTGAATATTGATCATCACCTGTTCTTTTTCGATGCCCATCCTGCGTGCCACCGCCTCAATGATGCGCATGTTGGCCTGGTGGGGTACCAGCCATTTGAGCTCTTCCGGTTTCACCTTGTTTCGTTTCATGATATCCACCGACACATCCGCCATTTTGGATACGGCAACCTTGAAAACGGCCTGTCCTTCCTGGAAGACAAAATGCTCCCGGTTGTCTACTGTTTCATGTGATGCGGGGTGAAGTGAACCGCCGGCTTTCATGTGCAGGTTCTTGTACCCGCTGCCGTCTACCTCGAGGATATGGTCGCGTATACCCACTCCTTCCTCAACGGGCTCCAGCAAAACAGCTCCTGCAGCGTCGCCGAACAGCGGACAGGTGGTCCTGTCGGTATAGTCGGTAATGGCAGACATCATATCCGCACCCACGACAATCACTTTTTTGTGCGTACCATTGGCAACAAACTGCTCTGCTGTGGTGAGTGCAAAAAGAAACCCGGAGCAGGCTGCGGAGACATCAAATCCCCATGCATTTTTCAGTCCTGCCTTGTGACAGATCAATGTCGATACAGAGGGGAACATCATGTCAGGAGTTACAGTAGCTGTGATAATCAGTTCCACCTCTTCCGGTTTTGTCCCTGTTTTTTTCAGCAAGCCCTTCACGGCCTCTGTTCCCATATCCGAGGTTGCCTTCCCTCCTTTCAGGATCCTGCGCTCCTTGATTCCGATGCGCTGCATGATCCATTCATCGGTGGTATCCACCATCGTACTCAATTCCTCGTTCGTGAGCCTGTAGTCCGGGACCCACGCATGAACGCCTGTTATACCTGCCGCAATCATACCTAGTTATTCAATGTTTCAGTAATATTATTCACCAGTTCTGATTCAATCACATTCCTGGTCTGAATGATCATATTCTTCACGGCCCTGTCATTTGAAATGCCATGCCCGATCACCAATGGCGCTTTGACTCCCAATACAGGAGTGCCTCCAAAATTTTCAAAATTAAACATTTCAAAATATCCGTTGCATACGTTACGGGAAGAAATCAAATTATAAAAGGCCTCTGCCTCCTTCAACACAATATTGCCCACGAATCCGTCACACACAAGCACATCAGTCCCGGCTTTGAGAAACAGCGCATTTGCTTCCATATTCCCGATAAAATTGAAATCATCGTTATCCTCCATGAGCTGATAGGTACTCCTAGTAACAAGGTTTCCCTTTTCTTCTTCTTCTCCGATATTCAGCAATGCTACCCTGGGGTTCGCGATGTCGTTGACAAGCTGGGCATAGAGACTGCCGAGGATGCCATACTGGTAAAGCACATCCGGTCTTGCATCGGGATTCAGTCCCACATCCAGGATTACCGAATCCGGACCTTCATGGTTAGGGATCACTGCTGAAATCGCCGGCCTGATCACACCGGGTATCGGGGTAACGATCTGCATGGCACCCACCAACATTGCACCGGTGTTCCCGGCACTGCAAAAACCGTCCAGCTCTTTATTTTTCAATAACCGTTGTCCCAGGAATATACTTGCCCCGGGCATTTTCTTCAGCGCCTTGAGGGGATGATCACCCATCCTGAGCCACTGCCCGGTGTGGATGATCTCAAATATTGAAATGTCGCATGCTTTTTCATCGGCATATTTGGTGATAAGCGCCCGGTCTCCGATCAGGATGATCTCAACATCGGGGGGCAGTTCTTTACTGGCGAGAAGACTGCCCTCAATAGCAGCTCCCGGGGAAAAATCCCCGCCCATAATATCTATGCCAATGCGCATGATGGATTATCGGGCTTCCCTGTCAGGAAGTTATGCGAGATCTGTCTCGTTATCGATTACCAGTTTGCCTTTGTAATAAAGGTTGCCATCAACATAATAGGCACGATGGCGCTGGTGTACTGTTCCGGTTGTGGAGCAGGTTGAAAGTGTCGGTGCTTCAGCTTTATAATGCGTACGCCGCTTGTCCCTTCTCTGTTTCGATGTCTTTCTTTTTGGATGTGCCATGCCTTTTTAATTTTTATCCATTAATTTTTTTAATTCATCCCAGCGGGGATCTGTTCTTTCTGTTTCATCCGAAACAATATGTTTTTCAAGCTTTTCCAGCATCTTGCTATTGCATCCTGGTTGTCCGTTTTCCTGATCCGGGTGCACCCTTCTGACGGGGAGCGCAAGTACCAGGTATTCATACATATATTTACCGAGGTCCACCTGGTTTTCTTCCCTGGAAATAACAACAACGTTGTCGTCCAATTCCTTCGTTTCCTGGCCGTATTTAATATACAGCGTGGGACTGGCACACACTTCAATAGGAAAGGGTTCCAGGCATCTGTCACAAACGACTGTCAGTATCCCGTTCAGTTCAAAATCAAGTGTAATCCCATCTGCACGTTTCTCAACTTCAACTACGGCCCTGATCTTTCCTGATTCCCATTCGGTGCTGGGAAAAAACTGAAAGAACGTCTCCTCCAGCGAATACTCAAACGTTTCTGTGTCCTCCTTCAGTTCTGAAAACCGAACCACATATGCTCCATTCTTCTTCACACTACGTCGAATTTCGGGTTGCAAAAGTAAAAAAACTTATGATATAAAAAAAATAATTTGACGCTGTAAAGATTCCGTCCAATTTAAAAGAGCATCAGGGAGTTGAAGCGTAAAATCCGCATGCATTCGCAGGCTTAGTTGAGCACCTCACCGATGGAGTCTATTAATACATCAATAAAATAGTCGTCCTTGGTGAGAAATCTATTGGCCCCGGCAGCAATAAACCGCCTGTACAAATCATCTGATCCATGGGCTGTCAGCACAATCACAGGAATATCCGGTGACATCTTCCTGATCTTAGTAAGTGTATCGATGCCATCCATCTTCGATTCATCTGTCCGTGAGAGTTGGTGGTCGAGGACGATCAGGTCTGGGTGCTCCTTCAATGCATCGACACACTCTTCCCCTGAAATAAATGATTTTACCTTGTATTGTGACTGGCTATGGAAGGTATATTCCAGCAGGTTGATTATCATTTTATCATCATCAACAAAGAAGATTAGTTTACTCATATTTTAAGATTGAATGCCACAATAGATCAACCCCTTCCTTCCATCTATTTCTTAATCCGTAAAAATAACAATATTTTACAACTGTCAGGTTGTTGATCTTTCTTTTCAGTCCCTTATCCTATATGAGCAGAAGGACCGGGAAAAGGTTGCAGGCGGTCAAGGGGACAAGGATTTTCAGGATATAAAATCCCTTAAAAATGTCCGATATCGTACACCAATCCTTTGAAAGAGAACACTTTTCTCGTTTCGTTTTATTGGTTACGGGCTGAAAATATGGTAATTGAGGCATTTGGCACATCTGTTGTGTGCAGTTCGTGGGTACATCTGTGCTTTTTGGAACCTGGAATAAAATATTAATACACCCATTATGTCGCTGATCAAAAATTACTTCACGTCCCTGTTCCGGTTCAGCTTCAAGGACCGTTTCTATGCGTTGCTGAACCTGTTCGGACTGGCCATTGGCATGGCCTCTGCCATTATGATCTTTTTGTATGTACAGGATGAGTTGTCCTTTGACAGGCACAACGAAGCGCATGAGCGCATCTACCGGCTGGAGGGGGAATTTTTCATTAACGGAAAACAGGATCTCACTGCCATCACCCAGATCCCGCTTGCCCCCACCCTGAAGGAGGAATATCCTGAAATTGAGGAAATGACGCGGATCCTCCCCAACCAGGACCTCTATTTCCGGCGCGGTGAAGATGTCTTCAAGGAAGACAGCATTGCCCTGGCTGACTCAACCATCTTTAATGTATTTACCATTGAAATGATCAGGGGGGACCAACGTACGGCGCTGGTGGAACCCCTGACCATGGTGATCAGTGAAAGCATGGCTGACAAATACTTTGGGACACCTGACATTATTAATGAGAGCCTCAGGAACCTGGATGGTTCGGAGTACCGGATCACTGGTGTATTCAGGGATCTGCCGAAGAACAGTCACCTTCGGTTCAACGGGCTGATGTCTGCCAAAACCATCGAGGAGCAAATCGGGAGCGAGCGATTCAACGATCGCTCTTCCGGTGCTTTCTGGAATGTTGCCGGGTATTCTTATGTGAAACTCGCTGAAAACACAACTGCACAGATGGTTTTAGATAAGTTTCCGGGGTTCTACGACAAGTATATGAGTGAACTGGGCGACCGGTTGGATGCCTCTTTCAACCTGCGTATGACCAATATCGCAGATATTCATTACATGAAGGAGGAACTCACCTGGGACCTTCCGAAGGGGAATATGAATTATATTTATATACTGGGAATTATCGCTGTTTTCCTGGTATTCATCGCGGGTGTGAATTATACCAACCTGACCACTGCAAGAGCAGCGCAGCGCGGAAAAGAGATCGGGATCAGGAAAGTGGGCGGTGCCAGCAAGGGAATGCTCCGGAAGCAATTCCTGAGTGAATCACTGATCACAGCTTTCATGGCCGGAGTCGTGGCACTGCTCCTCGTCATATTGCTGTTACCGACGTTCAACGGGTTCTCAGAAAAGTCCTTCCGCCTGGATGATGTCTTCCACTGGGACATCCTGCTGTTTATTATTGGACTCACATTCCTGACAGGATGCCTGTCGGGTTTGTACCCTGCCTATTACCTTTCGTCGTTCGACCCGGTGGCCATCATGAAAGGGGGATCCGGGGGACTGCGCGAAAAGGGATGGCTCAGGCGTGTACTTGTGGTTTCCCAATTTGTGATTTCTGCAGCCATGATCATCGGTACGATCGTTGTGGCCATGCAACTGACCTATATGCGGAACAAGCCGCTGGGTTTTGACCGTGACCAGATCATTACCCTGCAGTTGAATGATTCTTCCATTGTGAATAACGTGGAGGCTTTCAAAGAAGAACTGCAAAGAAGTCCCGTGATCGAAGGATCAGCACGTTCAACTTCAGTACCCGGACAGTTCTTTGGCAAGCAGGTTATGACTGTAGAATCGGGTGAGGGAGAGATGCAGGAAAAAACGGTCAACAGTGTATTCGTGGACCATGATTTCATTGAGGTGTATGGCATGAAACTCAAGGACCAGCCCAATGCCAGGGATTTCAGCAGGGAGTTTGGTTCCGATCCTGAATCCTCCTTTATTATCAATGAGGCGGTGGCACGTGAATTCAATCATGGTGAAGCATCGGTCGGCAAGCGCTTCCGGCCCGGCGTATCACTGGACGGCCAGGGTCCGCCGGAAGGGAAGATCATCGGCGTGCTGGAAGATTTTCATTATGCCTCGCTACATAATCCTGTAGATGGTCTTGTGCTGAGGTTGAACGAAGGGGACTTCCTGAGGACACTTTCGGTTAGATTTGCCGAAGGGCAGGGAGCGGAAGCATTGGAATGGATCAAGGAGACCCGTGAAAAATTCAACCCTGCTTACCCGATTCAATATACTTTCCTTCAGGATGATATTGAGGAGTTGTATACCCAGGAGCGGATCATCTTCAGCCTGTTCATCGCATTCACTGTCCTGGTGCTCTTTATCTCTGCCATCGGACTACTGGGACTTTCTTCCTTCATGACCGCAAAACGCACCAGGGAAACAGGTATCCGGCGTGTCATGGGAGCTACACAAAACCAGATCCTTGTGCTTTTCCTGGCACAATTCTCAAAATGGGTCGTCATCTCCAATATTGTGGCCTGGCCCCTTTCCTGGCTGGTCATGAACCGGTGGTTGCAAAATTTTGAATTCAGAAAAGATTTCCCTTTCTGGTCGTTTGGCGTATCTTTGATGGCATCAGTGGTTATTGCAATCATTACTGTGAGCTGGCAATCCATCAAGGCGTCCAGGATGGACCCGGCCCGCTCGCTCAAGGCCGACTAAAGTATGGAAAAAATAAGGGGGAACACCATCATCCTCGACGGAAACCCTGCAGCGATCTCAGATTATGTGCCTGATGCAGCTGCAGGTATGTATTATGAAGTGATACGGCTCATCAACGGTAAACTGCTGTTTGCCGAGGACCACCTGGAACGACTCAGGGCCTCCTGCAGCCAGGCTGCGGCATCATGCCCGGATCGTGAAATGCTTTTAAATCACCTGCAACTATTGCTGCAGCTTTCACCTATCCGCAGCGGGAATATCAAACTGGTGCTATTCAAAAGACTAGAAAAAATCCATATTGCCTGTTTCTTCGTCCCCCATTTTTATCCAACAGACCAGGATTACATGGATGGCGTGCGCACAAAAACCTATGCCTTTGAGCGGCCAGATCCCACGATTAAGCGCTGGAATGAAGATTTCAGGCACAATGTGAACCAGTTCATCAGGCAGGAGCAGATCTATGAAGCGCTTCTGCTGAACGCGCAGGGCGCCCTGACCGAAGGAAGCCGCTCAAATCTTTTCTTCATCGATGCAAAGTCGCGGATCTATACCGCTCCTGCGTATATGATCCTTCCCGGGATCACCCGGAAGCATGTCCTGCAGATCTGCAGGGAGCACCAGTTTGAAGTGATCGAGGAGGCCATCACCCTGGAGGCAGCTGTCCACATGGAAAATTGTTTTATTTCCGGTACTTCACCAAAGGTACTACCTGTACGCCGCCTGGATGATCTTCAATTCGCTACCGACAGCCGGGTGATCAGGACGATCATGGAAGCGTATAACCGTTTGATCGCTGGTGATTGAGATTCAGGTATGACTCCGTTTCTGATGCAGGTCTACACCATAAGCATCTGATCCCCGACATCAAAAAAAACCCGCCCGGATCTTCCCGACGGGTCTGAGTGGGACATACTGGATTCGAACCAGTGACCTCTTGCCTGTCAAGCAAGCGCTCTAAACCAACTGAGCTAATACCCCGTGAGTGCAAAAATAAGAAATGTTTTATTATAGCTCAATGATTCTGGAAATAAAAAATACAGCGTATCAATCAAGGACCAATCCGCTGTTACTGAATATACTTGTTCTTCCCGGAACGGATATCTACTCCAGGGTGTTCTCCTGGAAGTAGCCCTCTTCCTCAACAACTGCCTGGTACATGGTGGCAAAGGCTGTGCGGATCCAGATGATCGAGATGATCACTCCGAAAAACAATACGATCAAACCTCCGATCGCGATAAAAAATGCAAGGATTCCCATCAGGAAGATCTGTCCGCCATATCCTTTGGTCATCTCCCAGCTCTTTGTAAGGGCTTCGGTCAATTCCATTTCCCGGTCGATGACCAGGTAGGGGACAAAGGCGAGCCGGACAGCGAAAATGATCCCGGGAACGATCAACATCAGGATACCAATGCCGATGATCAGTCCCACCACTACATTGGCTGCGACCGCATTCCAGTAGTTTCTCTGGAACACCGCGAACATGTCCTGAATATCGAACGGTTCACCCCTTACAGCCTTCAGGAAGACCCAGTTCGTGCTGTACCCGATGGGTCCTGCAATGAAAATCCCGAAACCGATGGCAAAGAGTGTGAAGGGCACCAGGAACCATTCGAAGTTATCCACTTCCCATTGAAACACTGCTGTTGGTCCTGATATGATGGCATGTATGATCGTCACCGCGAGCAGCCCAATGAATGACTTCCACATGATATTCCAGCTGATGCCATAGGATTCCCCGGCTGTTGGAATAAGTCTCTGTTGATTATTATTAAGTATTTCCATGATTCTTTTCGTTGGTTACAGATCAAATGTACGAACTATTCTTTCCGGTTTTTAGCGACTAAAGTAGGATTCTTGAAAATCCAACTTAAGTAGGGGTGGCTGGTGCAATAAACTTAAGTAGTAATTTGATATGAAGATGCTCAAAATGCTTGCAAAAATTATAAATTGCAACTCATTATATGATTCTCATGCGTATTCAAATACAGCTATTGATCATCCTCTTTGCACTTATTTCGGGCATGATCGCAATCATTGTTGCCAACAGGATGATGCGAAAATACCCATTGGCATATCTCTCAAGTTATTTCTACTTTCTCATTTTTACCTATATTTTTTCAGTGTACAGTATTATTGGCTCGCAAACGCTTAAGCGTATCCTTGAAAACCACCAAACACCTCCTGCAACTATTCAGTCTGCAGAAGCGATGCTTATCGCGCTGGGGATTCCGTTCCTGATCCTTGCATGGTATATGTTTTTACGATTGAGCCGTGAGTTCTTCGGAAAAAACATGCCGAAACTTTTTGTTGCGGTGTATTTTGGCCTGTTTGCCATCTCATTCATTGGCTATGCGTTAATGAACCTTGACATCGGGAGCCTGGAGATGATCCAGTTCTTCATGGACAAGACACAGTTAATCTGGACTTTTACTGCTTTGATGTTACTGGTGTTCGTGCCTGCATTGGTAACCGTATTGATCAATACCCGGTCCCTCGGTGATTTCAACCAGCGAAAGGCCTATTACTGGTTCCAGGCATGGTATGCGGTCATCATTATGCTCAGCCTGCTCAGCCTGCATTTCAGTGATCTGCATATCCTTTTCGGACTGGCATTTATTGCGGTGCTGACTGGCTTTCACCTGGTCCCGGTGGTATTCCTGAACCTCTATCTGCAGCGTTATTATGTGCAACATGTGGAAGCAAACAATTTTGAAACTCATCTCGGACAGGTGATTGAAAAATACGGGATCTCTAAAAGAGAGTCGGAGATCATAGAACTCATCTGCAAGGGGATGTCCAACCAGGAGATCAGCGATTCGCTGTTCATTTCATTGCAAACGGTTAAGGACCATGTGCACCGTATCTTCATTAAAACCGGGGTGAAAAACCGTGTTCAACTGGCCAACCTGGTGGGGACCCCGGAATAAAACAGGTGATCCCTGCATCACTTTCTTTATCTTTGTGCATTATAAAATGGAACAACTATGGTGCAGAAGGAGCATGTACTGGCATTACTGGACCAACTCGACATCGGGTACGAAGTGCACGAGCATCAGCCACTGCCTACGATCGAAATCGCGATGGAAGTATGGAAAGACATCGATTGTACTCATTGCAAGAACCTGTTTTTCAGGAACCACAAGGGCAATCGCCATTACCTGGTGATCCTTGAGTCGAACCATCAGCTGGATATCCACGACCTGGAAAAAAGACTGAAGCAGGGAAAAATCTCGTTCGCCTCACAGAAGCGCATGGACAAATACCTGGGAGTAAATGCGGGATCGGTCAGTCCGTTCGGGCTGATCAATGACAGGGAAAATCATGTGCATGTATTCCTGGATCAGCATCTGCTGAACGCTGAGAAGATCAGTTTTCACCCCAACGTGAATACAGCTTCTGTGGTCATTGCTTTCGATGATTTCAAAAAATACATGGACTGGGCCGGGAACACTTATGAATTCCTGGAATTATATTGATCAACACGGTTTACCGATATTTCACCGAAATAATCCCCAATATTACATGTTGATTATCATGGATTTTGTAATTTGATACGGATTTCTCATCAACAGCAAAAGATCATGGATACAAAAAATGCTAAAAGTCATGTCGCCCTTGTTGCCGGGCTGCACATTGGGTACGGCACACTGAAACTTATCGGTGCATTCGTTGTGTTTCTCGCCATGCGTTTCGCCTGGGGGTTTATCCCGGATGAAGAAGAGATCGCAATTGAAATCCTTGCCAGCCTGATCTCGATCTTACCCACAGTGATTGCCATCTTCGGGGTTGTGGATGTGTTTGCAGGGATCTCGCTGTTCAGCTACAAACAATGGTCGCGGGTACTTGTGATTGCCGTTTCTGTGTTGAATTGCCTGAATATTCCCATCGGCACAGGCATCGGGGTATATTCGATCTGGGCATTGATGCAACCGGAAGTGCAGGAAATGTTTGTATAATAGCACATTTACCAGCTGCGACCGCACCATATCCCGGTCCTGCAAATTTTTGCCAACAGGTACCTTATTATGCAACGCGATTCTTCGCGCAGCAGTAAGAGGAAAAGGGGGGCGGTTAATACCGCTCCCTTTCCTTATAATGTGTATGCAGTAACTCGTGTGACTTGTGTCCCAGCGGTTCGCCGAGAAATTCCCTGTAGAGTAATTGTACTTCCGGGTTATCGTGGGATTTTCTCAGTGGCAGGTGCATGTCCTCGTCATAGATCGCTGCAGCACGTTTTTCCCTGATGTCCTGGTTGGTGGGAATGGGCTGGCCGCCACCGCCCAGGCATCCGCCCGGACAGGCCATGATCTCGATAAAATGTACATCGATCTTTCCATCTTTCACAG